>JBCCMA010000227.1:0-2030 GCA_039026595.1 Pseudomonadota bacterium | reverse complement strand
CGCCAGCGCGCCGCGGCATTCACGAGTGGGAACAGAAGCAGGCAAAGCAGCGCAGCGAAGGTTACGGGCATCAAAATATCGGCGGCGACGTAGAGCGCTGCAGTGACGGCGATGGCGGTCAGCACGCGCAATGAGCATGCAATCGACGCGGTGTTTGATTTGAAGTGAGGCACAGCGTGGTTTTTGCACGATGCGTGCCAGCGATTCACATCACCGCGTATTGCGGTTACCGGGCAATTTCGGCTGTATCAACGCGTCAAATCTGAAATATTTTCAAAGAAAGGTTGATTTTTCGCACCCACCGACCGGCCTGACCGGTGCATATCTCCCGCGACAGAGAGGGCGTTGTTCACGGGTCGCCCTCGGTCAATGGCCCGTCGTCTATGCGCCGGTGCCCGTGCTCTCAAAACAGCCCACACGCACTTCGGCGTCAGGCAAGATCCGACCCACGGACGCCATCAGTTCGGCCTCGCTATCATCATCCACGTCGATCAGCATCAGTATTTCTCCGCGCTGAATCGCCCGCTCGAACGGCTCAAGGTCTGAATTCGGGAAGCCAATCCCCACAAGGCTCGCCGAGAAACCACCGAGTGCGGCGCCCGAGGCCGCCGACCCCGCAAGGAAAAGCGACGTACCGATGGCACCAGCCGGACCCAGCGTCAGCGCGACCAGTCCGGCAAAAAGACCGCCCGCCGCCCCGGCGACGACACCGGATTTCGCGGCGGGTAGCACATCTGTCCGTTCACTCGGTGCCGCATCCGGCAACGACTCTTTCAACGTGTGCTGTTCATTCGACGCAATCACATGGATGTCGTCCTTGGCGACCGGAGGCGACACCGACTGCACGACGTGCTCTGCCGTACGCTCGTCCGGCACAAGAAAATACATACGCTTGCACGTGGTTATCTGGTTTGTCACGACTGCCTCACTCCGCTCTTTCAATCTCGGTAATGGACTTCAGCACCTTGGCGCCATCTGATTGCTCGATTAGGAAAGCGGGCTCATCCGTGCAGGCATTCCGGGTGACGTCTGAACCTTTTATGGTCCTTGTTACTTTTTCTGTGAAGCGCTCCGATACCTTTCCTTCAGCTGTACCGTCGCCCCATGCCCATTTCACTTTTGTCCCTACGCGAATATTTTCAGCCATCTGCTGGATCTCCTGATCTGGTCTGTCTTTTCATCGATCCGGTGTGAATCGAGAGCTCGGTGTCCACAGTCACTCATCCAAAGTGATTGCCGGCCCAGTGTCCAGCGGCCGCAGCGCAGGCCGTAACGACGCCACCCCACAGAGTATCTGCGAGCGCCAGCTTCGGAGTCCATGCGGTCAGGATCGCGTAGTTGGTGGCCGCAAACGTACCGTAGGCGAGGAGGCCAAGCAGAGCGCCATACATAGCGGTACTCGCAAGCCCGTCCTGACCAAATGATGGACGGATGGCAAAAAAGACAATCCCGGCGCAATACATACAATAGAACAGGACCGTCGGCACGATAATGGGTTGCGCCCGCATCAGGCTTCGAAGCGCCTGCTCGTACATCGGTTTGGCGGCCAGGGTAATCCACAGTGCGTCGAGTATCAGAAACGATAGCAGGGCGCCGGTGTAAGCAAATAAAAGGGTTTTCATGACGTGCCGTTCGCAGGATGAGTGAACCCTGTTGTTGCGAAGATCGTGCCATTGGGGTTTCTCTGATCGGAAAATATTCCCGCTTTGGACCATTGTGACGAGGCACCGCGGTTCGTCATCATCGCGAGGGTCGCGTCGGTACACGCAGCGATAAACAATGGATGTGGAACTCACCTTGGATTATCGAAGGATTCTCGAATACGCCATCGGTGTGCCGTTTACCGATGGAAATAGCGTCATCCGTTACCGGAACGGCCAGCAGATTTTTCCGGCGATGCTGGCGGCGGTGGAGGGCGCACGGTCGCAGATCGATTTTTTGACCTACATTTACTGGCGCGGAGACATCGCCGAAGCGTTCGCAGCGGCGCTGGCGGCGAGGGCTCGCGCCGGTGTTCAGGTTCGCGTCGT
>JBCCMA010000226.1:0-2523 GCA_039026595.1 Pseudomonadota bacterium | reverse complement strand
CGAGTACAACATTGAGGGCAATCCGTTCGAGGCCCCGCTCGGCGACTACCCCGGGATGCTCGAGCTCACAAAAGCCACGCGACCGGCACAGGTTACGTTTGTTCCAGACAGCGTGGATCAGCTCACATCGAACCGAGGCTGGGTCATCAGCCCGCACGAACATCGGTTGCGTGACACCATCGCCGAGTACCGGGCTTTGGGCGGTCGCGTCAGCATGTTCATGGATCCTGAGGTCGATGAGTACGCGCTGGCCAAAGACGTCGGCGCCGACCGCATTGAGTTGTACACTGAGGACTTCGCCCGCGCTCACAAGAGCGGTCATTTCGACGAAACGCTGCAACGCTATGCGGCGGCGGCGAAGGTGGCGCAGGACGTCGGTCTGGGCGTCAACGCCGGGCATGACCTTTCGCTGACCAATCTGCATGATTTCCTGACCATCGACGGTATTCTTGAGGTGTCGATCGGCCACGCGGTGATCAGCGACGCGCTGCGTTTTGGCTTGACCGGAGCCGTCACGCGCTACCTGGACTGCCTGTGATGGCCTGGTCCAATACGTTTGTTGTACACAAATTCGGCGGCTCATCGCTCGCGGACGCGGATCGCTACAAGAACGTGGCGGGCATTCTTTCCGATCGGCAGTACGGGCCACAGGGTGTGGTCGTGTCCGCGGCACGCGGGGTGACCGATGACTTGCTTGCGCTGGTTGCCGCAGCGCGCCGTGGCGAGGCGGTGGACGATGCGTTGACGGCACTTGGCGCGCGACACGATGACCTTGCGGCGGCATTACTTCAGGGCGACGCGCGCGATCACTACGTCGCCGAGCACGCGAAGGATCTGGCTGACATCGCCGATATCGCCCGGGCCACCACACTGATGCGTGACGCGTCCGACGCCGTGATCGCGACGGTTGCCGGGTATGGCGAGGTCTGGTCCGCGCGGCTTCTCGCGGCGCGATTGGCGCAGCAGTGGCCAGATCGGGCGGTCTGTTTTCTCGATGCGCGGGATGTCCTGACGGTATCGGACCACGAAATGGGCCCGGTCGTGGATTGGGCGCGCAGCGGACCGGCCACCGTCGATGCTTTGGGCGCAGATTTTGCCGGCACCGCCGTCATTACAGGCTTCGTGGCGCGCGATCAGGACGGCGTCAACACAACGCTTGGCCGCAACGGCAGTGATTATTCCGCATCGATCTTCGGCGCACTCCTCGGTGCCAGCCAGATTCACATCTGGACCGATGTTGACGGTGTCCTGACCGCCGATCCGCGCTGGGTCAGCGAAGTCAAGGTGATCGAGGAGCTGAGCTACAGCGAAGCGATGGAATTGGCGTACTTCGGGGCCAAGGTCTTGCATCCCCAGACGATGGCGCCGGCGGTCGAGCACGGCATTCCGATTTTTATTCGCAACACGTTCGCGCCCGAGGCACCGGGCACGCGGATCGGTGACCGTGACCCCGATGCGGCGCCCGTCAGAGATGCGATCAAGGGCATCACGAGCATTGACGGCATGGCCGTGGTCAATCTGGAAGGTGCCGGCATGATCGGGGTGCCCGGAACAGCGCAACGTTTGTTTGGCACGCTGTCGCAGGCCGGTATCAGCGTTGTCATGATCAGTCAGGGCAGTTCCGAGCACTCCATCTGCTTTGCCGTGTCCGATGCCGATGCACAGCGCGCGCGTGACCTCGTGCACGCGACGTTTCGAAACGAAATTGACAGCGGCGTTATCCAGCGGGTGTCGCTGAACCGCGACCGTAGTGTGCTGGCGGTGGTTGGGGAGAATATGGCCGGCGCGCCGGGCGTCGCGGCCAAGGTGTTCGGCAGTCTCGGGGACGCGGGCGTGAACGTGCGCGTGATCAGCCAGGGTTCGTCCGAACGCAACATCTCGGCTGTGATCGATCGCGCCGATACGACCCGCGCTCTGCGCGCCGTACATTCCCGTTTTTATCTTTCGCCGCAAACGCTCTCCATTGGTGTTCTGGGCTGCGGTACGGTCGGCCGCGTGCTGCTGGAGCAGATCGCCGGTGAGCGCGAGCGACTGCGCGCCCAGTTCAACCTTGACCTGCGCGTGCGCGCGCTCGCGAATTCCCAGCGCATGGTACTGACCGACGCGGCAATGGATCTGTGCACGTGGCCGGCGCAACTCACCGAAAGTCAGACCGCATGCAACCCCGATGATCTGGCAAAGCATGTTCGTGCAGAGCACCTGCCGCACGCGGTTCTCATCGATTGCACCAGCAGTCAGCACATCGCCGACCGTTATCCCGCGTGGCTTGGCAGTGGCATTCACGTGATCACGCCGAACAAAAAGGCGGGCAGCGGTGCGCTCGAGACCTATCGGCGGGTGCGGGATGCGATGCGTGAGGGCGACGCCCGCTACCTGTATGAAACCACGGTCGGCGCCGGGCTTCCTATCATTCAAACTCTTCGGGACCTGCGCGAGACCGGCGATCAGATTCGCCGTGTGCAGGGTATTTTCTCCGGGACGCTCGCGTATCTGTTCAATGTGTACGACGGCAAAAGACCCTTT
>JBCCMA010000225.1:0-2945 GCA_039026595.1 Pseudomonadota bacterium | reverse complement strand
GCCGATCAGTTCGCCCGTAAATACATCAAATCGCCAGCCACCCGTGCCCCCGGAAGTAAGACCGAGCACACCATCCTCAACGACGACCACAGCGTTGGTGCTTCCCAGTGGATTAACGGGTATGCCGTCATTCAGATACGGCCCCAAGCGCAGTGCGCGCGTACGGACTGTACACGCGCTACCCCAGTTGGTTGTGAAATGGGTTAGCTGAGCGACGAAGGCCTCGCCTGTTTTTGGTCCACCTGGCGGCGCTGCTCCGCCATTTTGAGTACAGAATCCGTTTGTGCCCGAGCCCGCCGTCGCACGGCGCCCGGGATAGACACCGGAATGCTCTGCGCGATAGCGCTCGACCGCCTTTATCATTACCGAAAGGGTGGTCTCGTAAGAGGCTTTTGTGGCATCTGAGGTCGTAGCACCAAACTGCGGAACGACGATAGCGGTCAGTGTCCCCAAGATGATGACGACAATCAGGAGTTCAACCAGTGTAAAGCCGGTATGTTTTTGGGATGCGCCCGACATATCTTCCGTATTGTCCAGAGCATTGCGCTGCAAACTCTCTGGATAGACGAGCAGCGCTTGATCTGCGGCCCAGAAAACAGGACCTTACCGGTCCTAATGTTCGCAAAAATTCGCTGCGGTTCATCGGGTATATCTCACGCTTCAGATCGCCGCCGTAGTCAACGCAGCCGGTATCGACTCCTGTTTCACCATAACCACCGGATAACCGTCACACAGCTACGTTTCGCGGTGAGTCAGGCGGCTGGTTTGACCTCCTCCGCGAAGCGCGTGGCCAAGTGGCTCTCCAACAATCACTGCCGTAAAGTTCCGACAACATCGCGCCTTTCACCGGAGAGCCTGAATGCCACGCTCCGTCTACGCGGCCGTACTGGCCGCCATCACCCTGACGACCCCGATTCTCACGCACGCAGACAGCGTGGATAATCACATGATCGACGGTCTGGAATACCGCTTGATCGGCCCCTGGCGCGGCGGCCGGGTGACCGCCGTACACGGTGTGCCCGACGACGACCAGACCTACTACATGGGCGCGGCCGGTGGTGGCGTCTGGCGCACGAGCAACGGCGGTCATAGCTGGACAAACATCTCCGACAAGCACATTCCTGTCGGCACAATCGGCGCGATCGCGGTCGCGCCGTCCGATCCGAATGTGATCTATGTGGGCACCGGCGAGTCGCCCATCCGTGGCGTCACCACCGCGCAGGGCGAGGGGCTCTGGAAATCGACGGACGCGGGTCAGACCTTTTCCTTTTCAGGATTACCCAACGCCGGCCAGATCGCCAAAATTCAGATCCACCCAACCGACCCTGACATCGCCTACGTCGCCGTGCAGGGGCAGATATGGGCGCCCAACGACGAGCGCGGCGTCTATCGCACGGTTGACGGCGGCGCATCGTGGGAACGGGTGCACCATGTGAACGCTGACACCGGCGCCACCGACATCACGATGGATCCCACCAACCCGCGCGTGCTCTATGCCAGCCAATGGCACCACGGTCGCAAGCCCTGGTACATCAAGTCCGGCGGCGAGGGTGGTGGTCTCTACAAGAGCGAAGACAGCGGCGACACCTGGACAAGAATGGAAGGCGGGCTGCCCGAGCTGATTGGCAAATCTGGCATTGCCGTTTCACAGGACAATCCGGCCCTCGTTTACGCGATCATCGAAGCCGGCCCGGGCAAAGGCGGCATCTGGCGCAGCGACGATCGCGGAAGCACGTGGAAGCACATCAATGGTCATCGCGCCTATTGGTCCCGCGCGTGGTACTACATTCATATCGCGGTGGACCCGACCGACTCTGACACCGTTTGGGTGATGAACACGCGCCTTTACAAATCGGTGAACGGCGGCGAGGACTTCGAACAGGTCAAGGCCCCCTACGGCGATCACCACGATCTGTGGTTCAACCCGAGTGACGGCGACAATCTGATCAACGCCAGCGATGGCGGTGCGGCGGTGTCCTTTGACGGCGGCATGTCCTGGAGCCCGCTCAGTAATCAGCCGACCGGACAGTTTTATCGCGTCATCACTGACAATCAGAGTCCGTATCGACTCTACGGTGGCCAGCAGGACAACACGACGGTATCGATTGCCAGCGCCGCGTGGGACGGCAGTATCGGCCGTGACGACTTTTACGCCGTCGGCGGGGGCGAGAGCGCGCACATCGCGTTTGATCCGGACGACCCCACGTTGATCTACGCCACCACCATTAACGGCACGCTCACCGAGTACAACCACGCCAACAAGAAGCGCCGCTCGATTATTCCCTACCCCGAGCTCGTGTATGGCATGGATTCAAAGGACTTGAAGTATCGCGCCAACTGGAACCCGCCGGTGATCACAAGCCCGCACGACCACAAGACCATTTATTACGGCACCCAGTTTCTGCTCAAGAGCACGGACCGTGGATTGAACTGGAAGGCGGTCAGCCCTGACCTTACGCGGAACAAACCTGAGCATATGGGCCGCAACGGCGGACCGCTTACCCCAGAGAATGTTGGCGCAGAGTTCTATCACACCATCTTCGCGATCGCCGAGAGCCGCAATGAGCAAGGCACAATCTGGGTGGGTGCGGACGACGGCCTGATGCATATCACCCGCGACGGCGGTGAAAACTGGGAGGATATTTCGCCGCCCCACCGCGGCGACGCGATGATCAACGCCATCGAGCTGTCACCACATGCCGAAGGCACGGCGTACGTGGCTGTCACCGGCTACAAACTTAACGACTTCAAACCCTATATCTACAAAACCACGAACCACGGGGCGCGCTGGAGACGTATTGACGCCGGGTTGCCCAAGCGCGCGTTCGTGCGCGTTGTGCGTGAGGACCCCGTTTTGCGGGGCTTGCTGTATGCGGGCACAGAGAAAGGGATGTTTGTGTCGTTTGACGACGGCAATAACTGGCAGTCGCTGGATTTAAACCTGC
>JBCCMA010000224.1:0-3107 GCA_039026595.1 Pseudomonadota bacterium | reverse complement strand
CGGCGGAAACACCGTGAAGACGCTGCCGTTTACCGAAATCGAGGACACTGTCAGCGGCGTGAAGCCCACGTTGGCAATGTCGAAGGCGCGCGTGGCGTCACCCCCAAGAAGCACTTCGCCAAAGCTCAGAACCGGGCTACTGATCTCAATGATCGGAATAAAACCGCTCGGTCCCGGCGCGCCAAAAAAGCGTTGCCGAAAGATGCCGAGATCGAGCACGTTGACGACACCGTCGCCATTGAAATCCGATGCCAGATCGCCGTTTTGGAAGAATTGCCCCCTGAAGATGCCGAGATCGATCGCGTTGACGACCCCGTCATTATTCAGATCCGCGTCGCAGAAATTACCGTAGCCATCCATGTCGGTGTCGCGTTGGTTAACGTTGGACACCAGCACACAATTATCGGCGGCGTTCGCGATGCCGTCGCCATCTTCGTCTGCCGTGGCAATGGTGCTGAAGCCGTCGCCCTTGAAGGCGAAGTAAGCGGGTGTTGCGAGGAGCGATGTTAGCAGCGCAACAAGCGCAACCGGTCTTACGCATGAGCGCGTAAGAGAATCGTGAGTAGGCGACATGACAACCCGTCCTTCCGTGTATAGCTACTGACTAAAGGGGCGCAACATGGCCACAGCGCACCACCGCCAGATGCACGCCCCCTGCATGCTAAGTGGTGCGATAGGCTTTTTTGTCTCAGATCAAATCAAAATTTTTTCCCAGCCAAGCGGGCATCTCGTGGTGGTTGGATCAGAATGTCAGGTGCCCGGCGTATAAGACACTGTGATGGTGTCACTCGCGCGCTTCCAGCCCGTCACGGTAATCGTGTTGAGGCTTACGTCAATCGAGTCCGAACGGCAAAACAACTGAACTCGAATATCACTACTGCCCGCACTGTCCGCGACCAGCTCATGCGGCACGCGCCCAGCCGTATAGACCGAATTGGCCGCCACACCGAGTGAAATACCGGAACGGATTGGCGCACCGAGAATATCGAAGGATTCGCGAATCGAAGATCCGGAGGCAGAGTCGGCGACCAGCGTATCGGTCTTGAAGCTAAATAAAGTCCCGTCGATCCTCATTTCATTAAGCTCAACTCGTAAGTTGCTGCCTGCGCCGGATAATCCGCTGGTGGCCACGTGGATGCTGTTGACCGCGAAAGTACCGGCGGTCCCGTTGCTATCAATTATGATCAACGGGACACTTGCACCATCAGCGGCCGCGTTGCAGGTACCGCCGCTGATCTGTGTTTTAAACGGTATGTATTGGTTATCGCTGATTTCTGACAGTGCCTGTTCAATGTCGACCAGCGAAACTCGGCCCCCACCAGCCACTGCCGCGCCAGCCCACACAGCGCCGGCTCCGGCCAAAATTCCTGCTGCAAAAATAACGTTCTTGCGATTCATGGTTCTGCTTCCTTTTTATTGATCTTGAGAATTACGGCGCGCAGGCGTTAGGCAGCGCACTGGGGCCGGGCACCCCGAAAAAGAGCTGGCGCAGGACTCCGAGATCCTGAATGTTGACGACACCGTCGCCATTGAAATCAGCATCCGGGTTCCAGTTGGCGGTGCTGGGCGTTCCAAAAAACGCGGCTCGTAGCACACCGAGGTCAATCACGTTCACCGTACAGTCGTTTGGTAAACCGATGTCGGCGTCGCAGGCGTTGCCGATGTTGTCGCCGTCGGAATCGAGCTGCGAGGAGTTGGACCGTTGCGAGCAGTTGTCGATGGCGTTTGCGACACCATCACCATCGCTGTCCGGTGCCACGGCGATTTCGAGATCGTCCAGCGAATAAAGAAAAACACCGGCGCCGTTCGTACCCAGAGTGGCGGTGGTAAATTTCTGCGTGGGATCAACGATGCCGAGGAAATAAACGTCGGCTCCGTCGGACAGCACTCCTTCCAACTCCGTGGCCTCGAGTTTGGCGTTGAAGCCGTCCACGCTGAGAAACAAGTCGTTATCGACCACAGCGTCAGACGTCATGATGTAGAGGCCGAAACCATGCAGCGCGACCGGGAACTGAAACGTGATGTCATCACCATCCTGCAGTACGCCGGCGTCCGTACTGGCCAGGAAAAAAGGCTGCGACGTCGTATCGAAGTCGCCTTGGTCGTCAATTTTTCGGACTTCCAGCTCGACACCCATGAAGTCGTACACAAAAATAATGTTGTCGACCTCTGAGCCGCTGGGCAGCGGTGTTTCGCCTAACTCGTCGAAGTTGACGATCAGGCGATCGGCGTCGATGTCGTCGAGTGCGTTATCGAAGGCAGCTCTTTTGACATAACTGGTTGGTTCGGCAAGTGCGCAGCAGGCGACAAGCAGGCAGATGACGGCCAATCCGCAATGCACACGCGGGACGGTACTCCGGGTCATTATTCTTATCTCCCGATGCTCCACCTCTTCCGGGCGGATATCAGTAGTAACCCTGAGAACAGGGTCGATCAGGTTTGGGGTTTTGTCAATGTGGGGTGAGTTGGATTCAGTGCGTTGAGCGTGGTTTGCAGACCCATTCGTTGTTCGCCCAAACCGCCCGGCACATGAACTAACGACATAGCTGCCAGCGGCCTCGATCAAAATGGAAATGGTCTGCATGAGCGGCGTTGTACTCCGGGCCCAGTGCGGTATCGAACACCTTGCAGCCTCGTTTGAATACGTGGCGCAGAAAGTCCCCCTTCTCCGTCGAGCCGGCCCAGTTTTTCAGCACCGAAACACGGCGGCCGTCACTCAAACGGAAGCCGGCGATATCGATCGCGTTTGCCGTCGCGTGTTCTGACCAGCGACCGCTGGCCGACCCGTTGATACGCCGACACGAATAGGTGCCGAAGGTGTCGATGCGCTCAACTTCCACTCCGAACGCGGCTTCGGCGGCCGGCTGCAACACTTTCCGCTCCCAGAGATTCAAACTCGCGGCTAACGGGCAGCTAAGCCGCAACGGTGCGGAATACGCCGTCACGGACTGTTTAAGAAACAGCACATCCTTAAATGCACAGGGATCGCCTGCCTTTCCATCGGGGAGCCGCTCGTATTCAACACCTGCGGTGTCCAGAGTTGAGAAGCACAACTTTGGATTGCCTTCGAGTGCGGCGAGCTTCCATCCCGTCGCCCAACCGACAGG
>JBCCMA010000223.1:0-3184 GCA_039026595.1 Pseudomonadota bacterium | reverse complement strand
CACCGGGAAATCGCCGAGGTCACCGGCAAGCCACTCGGGACAGTCAAGACGCTTATCCGCCGCGGATTGATACAGATTCGACGTGATCTCGACGACCCGGGTTTAACGGCGACCGGTGGTGCGGCGTGACGGCACTCGAAGGCGGTCCGGAGCGCCTGCAGGATCTTCTCATCAAGCGGTCACTGTGGGGCATTGACACCGGCGAGACCCGCGAGCTGACCGGTCTTTCCGAGCAACACCCGGATATCGATCTGTCGTCCATCGATGAGACGGTGGCGTTACTCGACGCGATCGAACTCGCCGACACGCCAGATGTGCCGCCCGCGCTCCTTGACACCGTGGCGACGTCCGTCGCCGAACAGGCCGACCCGGCGCCGCGTCCGACGGCTGAAAGCAAGTCGTCCCCCTGGCCCTGGGTCATGGCCGCGGCGCTCGGTGTCGTTGCGATGTTGGCCTGGCTGCGGCCCGTGGATGTGAAAAAACCGGGCCTCCCGTCGCTCAGTGCCGAAGCGGTTTCGATGGCCATCGCGCCTGGCGATGACGAAGCGGGGCGCCGCGCGCACGGCACCATTGCTTGGGACGTCGGTCGCCAGCTCGGGCAGATGAAAATGCAGGGGATCGTGTCCAACGATCCGGCGACACAGACCTATCAGTTCTGGATCGTGGACGCCGCACGGGACAGTGGTCGACCGGTCAGCGGTGGGCTTTTTGACGTCGGTGACGACGGTCGGGCCAATTTGTGGATTCACCCGGCGGTTCGGGTGTCCGACGCGGCCCAGTTCTTTGTCACACTCGAGCCGGCCGGGGGCTCGGTTGTCACCGACCGGTCGCGGGTGGTGGCGACCGCCGCACGCCGCTAGCGCGATCGGACATTTGGCCTGCCGTCGCGGGGCGCGCCCGAACGGCCTCTCCTGAAGGGTATGGAACGCGGCCAGCGGGCTACGTACAATCCCGCGCACCTGCCGTCCGTGAGCCGTAATGAACACTGCAGCTAATCAACAGACGACCGACACGGTCCTAATGGTGCGACCCCACCGGTTCTATTCCAATCCTGAGACCGCGATCACCAACGCGTTTCAGACCCCCGAGCCGGACGACGCCACCACCCTCGCGCTCAGCGAGTTTGATGCGATGGTTGCCGCGCTCAGCGACGCCGGCGTGCGCGTTATCGTCGAGTCGGACACGCCCGAGCCGGCCACGCCGGATGCGGTGTTTCCGAACAACTGGTTGAGCACGCACGCCGACGGGACCGTGATCACCTACCCCATGCAGCCGCAAAGCCGGCGCGCGGAGCGACGCCAGGACATCCTCGACGGCTTTAAAGCACGTCACGGGCTGACGGTCTCACGGCACCTTGACCTGTCGACTTTAGAAAATGACGGCGTCTACCTGGAGGGGACCGGTTCGTTGATCCTCGACCGGGTGGGGCGGCGGGCATTCGCCTGCTTCTCACCGCGCACTGATCCGAAAGGTCTTGCCCGTTTTTGCGAGGCCACGTCCTACGAGCCGGTCGGATTCACCGCGTGCGACCAGGATGGTGTGCCCGTTTATCACACCAACGTCATGATGTGTATTGGTCGGCAGATCATCGTGGCGTGCGTGGAATCGATCGATAACGATGAACGTGGCCGGGTCGTCGACGCTTTTTGCGCTCACCACGACCTGGTACCGATCACGCTGGGCCAAATGAACCAGTTCGCGGGCAACATGCTGGAGCTTTCGACCGGCGATGGAGAGGCCCTACTGGTGATGTCGAGCACGGCGTTCAACAGCCTGGACGCGTCGCAACGCCAGCGGCTTGAGGCCGCCTGTACACTGCTACCGCTGGACATTCCGACCATCGAGACCGCGGGTGGCAGCGTGCGCTGCATGCTCGCGGAGATTTTCCTGCCACACGCGTAAAAGAGCCCAACTATGAAGCCCACGCTGGTAAACCAAAAGTCAAAGGAGCGCCCCATGGCACGAACAGGGAACAAACCGCCGATCAAGTCCTTCATCGCTATCTTCACCGTCTTTGTGACGTTGTTCGTATTGACCAAGAGTTACAAGACGGTCGACGCCGGTCATGTGGCGGTCGCAACGCTCTTCGGCGACGTGCGCTCCGAGCCCTATCCGGAGGGGCTGCATTTTCCGGTCAATCCGCTGCTCAAGTGGCACGACTATGACGCGCGCAAAAAGACGCATAAGGAAGTGGCCAATGTGCCGTCCCAGGACCAACTGCAAACGCAGCTTGAAGTGAGCGTCCAGTACCGTTTGATCGCATCGGAAACACCGAACGTGCTGGCCACCACCGGCCTCGCACAGGATGTGGTCAATGTGCATCTAATCCCCAAGCTGCGTTCGCTGGTGCGCGAGCAGGGCAAGAGCATCAAGCGCGCCGAGGATTTTTTCACCGAGCAGACCCAGGAACGCCTGCAAATTGGACTGACCGAGGGCATGGCTGAATTCATGCGTCCAAAAGGTGTTGAGGTTGAGGACGTGCTGATCCGCGATATTCAACTCCCGCCGTTTATCACTAAGGCGATCGAGCAGAAGAAAGAACGCGAACAGGAGGTCGAGAAACAAAAGGCTGAACTGGAGCGTTTCCGCACCGAGCAGCAGCAGAAGATCGCCCTGGCTGAAGCGGAGCGCGTGGCGTCCGAGCAGCAGGCCGAGCAACGCAAGATTCTCGCCGACGCCCAGGCGTATGAAATCCGACAGATCAACGAAGCGGTGGCCCAGAATCCGGCGTACATCCAGCTGCAGGCCTTGCAGGCGCTGGAACAGATTTCGAAAGATCCGGCGTCCAAGATGTACTTCATGGACGGCGACAGCGCGATGCCGCTGCCGCTGATGCATATGGGGGAGCGGCCGTAGCGCCCGATGAGTCTCGTCTACACACTGGGCGCCCGGGACCCGCGCACGCACCGCTTCAACGTGTCGATCCGCATCGATGCGCCTGACCCGGCCGGCCAGCTGCTGCGGTTGCCCGCGTGGATTCCCGGCAGCTACTTGGTGCGGGACTACGCGCGGTTTGTTGGCCGGGTTGTCGCGCGCAATGACGCCGTCCCGGTGACGGTCGTTAAGACCGATAAGCACCACTGGCGCTGCGCACCGTGCTCCGGGGCGCTGCACCTCGAATACGCTGTGTTCGCTTGGGATCAGAGCGTGCGCGGCGCGCATCTGGACGACACACACGGATTTT
>JBCCMA010000222.1:0-3200 GCA_039026595.1 Pseudomonadota bacterium | reverse complement strand
GTTCCGGGGACCGCCCCATTGGGGCTAATCACCCCGGAACACAACCTCTCCGTAAACGGCAGCGCCGGATAGTTTCTCGATCGGGCCTGCAGTTTACATATCTCTGCGTGTCGTCGAGAAGTGTCGCGGTGGAGACTCGCTTTTGTTGTTTCTGTGGCGGGCGGGTTCTATTCTGCGCGGATGCGACATATTGCATATAAAACCGGCAAGCGCGTTGTCGTGGCGGTGTTTGGCGTGACCTTGCTTGCGATTGGTGTGGTCATGCTGGTGTTGCCCGGGCCAGGTGTTCTGGTGATCGCGGCCGCATTGGGTGTGCTGGCGGTCGAGTTTGCCTGGGCGCGGGTCTGGCTGGCGAAGCTGCGACGGACCATTAGCAACGTGACGCGCGATCAGCGCGTGCGCGGTCGCGGCGACAAATAGCGCGCGACAAAGGCGCGGAACCCCGCGCAACTTTCAGAACTGTGACGTAGTTGACGTGCTTCTGCACGCAGGGGCTTTGTGCGCCCTTGTTTTGTGATCAGCGGCAACGATGTGGGTGAGTGGAAGCCCTATCTTTGTATACAAGGCTGAGGTCAACGCGGCATCGCTCGCGAGAGGCGCAAAACGCGTCCGGCCCTGATTTCTTCACATGGAGCATTCGTTATGACAGCGCAGATTTCTGCTACGGCGGGCCGCAGCGGCGGTTTCACACTAATCGAGATGGTGGGCGTGGTCGCTGTGATCGCTGTGCTGGCGTCGGTCGCGACGCCTATGGTGCTGGACGCGACCTACGATGCAAAGGCGTCTGCGATTGCGCAGGAAGTGCGCACGCTCAAAACGGCCGTGACTCGTTTCAACGTTGATACCGATCGCTGGCCATACCACCGCCCGAACATCACCGATGGCAACAACATTCAGCTTATCGCCAACCGCACGTCAGGGCCGGTCCCGGGATGGGATGGTCCGTACGTCGATGGGCAGTTGAATTTGCCGGTCGAGCAATCGACCACCGCTGGTTGGGGTGTCTGGGGCGACTGGGCGGATGCCCGCGGCGCCGCCTTTGACCTCGACGGCGACGGGACCCAGGAGGTCCAGCGCAGCACGGTTTTGCGTTTGCAGATCGTCAATCAGGATGTCGCACGGAAAGTGAGCGACATCCTCGATGGCGATGGTGACAACGCCAGTGGCAGCGGCGCTGCCGCATGGGATGTGGGTGGTTCAATGGCGCGTTGGACGCGTTCTGGAACGAGCACGTGGTACGACATCATGCTCGCTGACACCACCCGTTGAGACGATTTTTTTAATTCTGATGTACTTAGGAGATATGCAATGAACACGCAGTTTGGCTCAGCTCGTGTTGTCGGCTCGAAAGGTTTCACACTGATTGAAATGGTTGGCGTCGTCGCGGTGATCGCTGTACTCGCGTCGGTGGCGACACCGATGGTGCTCGACGCAACGTACGACGCGAAAGCGTCGGCGATTGCGCAGGAAGTGCGCACGTTGAAGACCGCCGTGACCCGATTCAACGTGGACACGGATCGTTGGCCGTCCCACCGGCCGAATATTACGGATGGTAACAACAACCAACTGATCGCGAACCGCGTGTCCGGCCCCGTGCCGGGTTGGGACGGGCCGTACATCGACGGTCCACTGAATCTGCCCATCGAACAAGGCACGAGTACCTTCGGCGGCGTGGTCTCTGACTGGGCCGATGCGCGCGGTGCGGCGTTCGATCTGGACGGTGATGGTAACCCTGACACCAACCGCGCTACCGTGCTGAATATCCTGATCCCGAACGAGCAGATCGCGCGCAAGGTCAGTGACATTCTGGATGGTGATGGTGACAACGAGCGTGGCAGCGGTGCTCAGGCCTGGGACGTCGGCGGCAGCATGGCGCGCTGGACGCGCAACGGTACGACGACCTGGTACAACATCATGTTGGCGGACACGAGCCGCTAGTCTGTGGGCCGTCCACTGTATCTCTCGACCGTATTGCGGTCGCGCGCCCCGTAAATCGGCTCAGTCGACGAGGGGCCTGGAGAACCGGAGCGTAGCCGCTCCGGTTTTTTTCGTCGGGATTACGCCGCTTTGTCGAATTCTGGAAACCGTGACAATGCTCACGCGATGGGGTCGCAACGCAACACGTTTTGTGACCGACAGCAGCGTTCGCAACAGGCGAAATACATATCTTTAGTGGAAAGGAGGGTGCGGAAAGCGCTGCATCCATCAAGCAAGGCGCGAGTTCGCGCTGCACTTTTTCTTACACGCGGAGTTCGTTATAAATGACCATGCAATTCAACACGACGGGCGGTCTAAAAACCGGTCGTGCGAAAGGCTTCACACTGATCGAAATGGTCGGCGTGGTGGCCGTGATCGCGGTGCTCGCCTCTGTTGCGACGCCGATGGTGCTCGACGCCACCTATGACGCGAAGGCGTCAGCGATTGCGCAGGAAGTCCGGACGCTCAAAACCGCCGTCACGCGGTTCAACGTCGATACGGATCGCTGGCCTTGGCATCGCCCGACGGTGACCGACGGCAACAACAACCAGTTGATTGCTAACCGGACGGCAGGGCCGGTCCCGGGTTGGGACGGGCCATACATCGACGGTCAGTTGAATTTCCCGGTGGCGCAACCGACCAGCGGCTTCTATGGCGTCCTCGGCGACTGGGCCGATGGTCGCGGTGCGGTTTTTGACCTCGACGGCTACGGCAACCAGGAAGTGACCCGCGGCACAGTGCTGATGCTCCAGATCCCGAACGAAGACATTGCCCGCAAGGTCAGTGACATTCTCGACGGTGATGGCGACAACGAAAGCGGCAGCGGTGCGCAGGCGTGGGACGTAAGCGGCTCGATGGCCCGCTGGACGCGCGGTGGCACCTCGATCTGGTACAACGTTCTCCTCGCCGACACCACGCGATGATAAACCGCGCCCGCTCACCGGAGCGGGCGCGACAGGTGCTAGCCCCCCGTTGGGGAGGCACCAAGACCAGGCGACCAGGGCGCACCCGCTCTGGTCGCTTTTTTCTTGAGTGCTCTGAGGTCGTCAAAGACCAGCTTGTCGAAGTCACGACGCCACACGCCGTACTGACTGCGCGCGATATCGAAGCTCTGCCTCTGGGTCTTGGTTGGCCCGTAAAGCGAAAGCCGTTCACCGTACCCGGCAACATACAGTCGGTTCATGATCGAAACCGGGCCGGATTCATTGGCAATGTCGATCTGG
>JBCCMA010000221.1:0-3315 GCA_039026595.1 Pseudomonadota bacterium | reverse complement strand
GACTGGGTTAACAGCTCTTTTCCCCGGCGCTCTTTTTTCATCGCAAAAGCCAGCAACAGATCAACCATCGCCTGCGCCAGATCAAGGTCCGTCCGGGCTGCTTCGTATAGCGAGTCAAACTCGAGAGCAACCACCACCGACGGTGCGAGGCAGACCAGGCCGAACGAACAGGCTTCCTTTCGGTAAGCCGCGCTCAGGCTTCCGATTAACTCCCCCGGCTGAATAAACGACTTGACGTTTTCCTTCCCGTCGTCGGACACGTAATACGCCTTCAACAGGCCACTTCTAAGTACGTAGACAGAGCGACCGGCATCGCCTTGGTGGAACAGGTGCGCCCCCTTTCAAACCGCTCGATCCGTCCATGCTTTTTTGCAAAATCAGAAAAAGTCATTGCCGTTAACTCAGGTTAATGCGTTGCGAAAGGTCTGGTTCTAATGTCGCCGCTCAATTTTATATCGAGCTTAGTCACCGTGGACCTGAGTAACAGAAATATTGTGATTACCGGCGGCACGTC
This sequence comes from Pseudomonadota bacterium, assembly GCA_039026595.1. Lineage (GTDB taxonomy): Bacteria > Pseudomonadota > Gammaproteobacteria > Steroidobacterales > JBCCMA01 > JBCCMA01. Next base: position 2,801 of record JBCCMA010000221.1, on the reverse strand, counting down.
CGGTATTGGCCTCGAGCTTGTGCGCAGGTTGCAGGATCAAAATCACCTGTTCGTCATCGCGCGGAACGCCGCACGTCTCGACCATTTGCGGTCGCAATTTCCAGGGATCATGACCTGTCGCGCGGACTTGGCCAGCAGCAATGACCTGGCGCACGCGGCGGCCGAAGCCCGCGCTCGTTTCGAGCGGATCGATGTGTTGCTGAATAACGCGGCGATCCAGTACATGCAACATTTCACAGAACCCGAATTCGAGCCTACATCCATCGAGCGAGAAATCGCCATCAACTTCACCGCAGTGTTCACACTGTGCGCGCGACTACTGCCGGCGATGATCCACGAGGGGCGTGCGGCGATCGTCAATGTGAATTCGGGGCTGGCGCTGGTGCCCAAAACAAGCTCAGCCGTGTACTGCGCAACCAAAGGCGCGATGAATATCTTTTCCCAGGCCCTTCGCTACCAGCTTGCGCCCACAAACGTGAGGGTACAGCAGGCATTCATGCCGCTGGTGGATACGCCGATGACCGCTGGCCGTGGAGCGCACAAGATGTCGGCCCACGAGGCCGCCGATGCTCTGCTGCGTGGAATCTCGCGTGGAATCGACGATCACGACATCGGCAAGGTCCGGCTGCTCCGCGTATTGATGCGGTTCCTGCCTGGACTGGCCAGGAAGATCATGCGGGATGCGTAAATGCGTTGGCGTTTCCACACAGGGAAAGACCGAGATAGATCACAGCGACCCACGGTGATCAAAATTACTCTTTCGAGCATTTCCAACGCACTGGCCCAACAAACCGGGCGGCAACAACCTGCAGCAGTTTATGGTCGCGGACACTTCGTGCTTCCTTAGATAGGCGTGATAGTCACGGTTCGGACGCATCGCGGCGGTCGTAACTGTCGAGCAGCAGATTGCTCTCGGTGTCCTTCACGCCGTCAACCAATCGAATACGACCCACCACATCATTGAAAACCGCGAGCGTGGCGCACCGAAGCTCGGCAATCAGGTCCCAGCGGCCGGTCGTGTGATGGATGGCGACTACGTCCGGGAAGCCGCGCAGCGCGGCGATCACACCGGGCTCCTGTTTGGTTTGCGTAGCAAGACTCATCAGCGCGCGCACACTGCGCGTGTCCGCTTCGGGTTTGAGTACCAGCGTGTAGCCCAGAATGACCCCGTCTCGCTCCAGCCGGTTCATCCGGTTTTGGACGGTCGCGCGCGACGTGCCGAGGCGCCGCGCGAGATCAACCACCGACGCCCGCGCATCGTGGCGTAGCAGTGAGATGAGTTGTTGGTCGCGGTCGTCGAGGGCCATGATTGATCATTTTGAGCTTATTTAATTATCAAAATGATAAATATTCTGTCTTTATGATGCAACTTGGTGTCTTTTCGCTATTTCTGCTCGGGGCTATGCTTGGAGGCCAGTGCACGTAAGGAGTTGAATATGACCCGTTTCATTGATGTCACCACGCTTGGAAAACTGGTTGGACGCGTCGGCGTGACGCCGTTCATCGCCGGGTTAACCGACACCATCGAGGCGGACTTCAAGCGCTGGCCGGGTTTCGACAAGTCGCCGCGCGCGGCAAGCCACAGCGACGTGGGCGTGATCGAGCTGATGCCCGTCGCCGACGACACGCGGTACGCGTTCAAATACGTCAACGGGCACCCTTCAAATACCAAACTGGGGTTGTCGACCGTGATGGCGTTCGGTGCGCTGGCGGATGTCGACACCGGTTACCCGCGATTTCTGTCCGAGCTCACCCTGACCACGGCGTTTCGCACGGCGGCGACGTCAGTTATGGCGGCCCGTGCGCTGGCTCGACCGGACTCGCGCGTGATGGCGATGATCGGTTGCGGTGCTCAGTCCGAGTTTCAGGCGGTCGCGTTCCACGATCTGCTGGGCATCGAGACGGTCCGCGTTTTTGATGTGGATGTCGCAGCGATTGCCAAATTTGAGCGCAACCTTAAGCACGTGGACGGGCTTGAGATTGTCGTTGCCGCAGACACGGCAGAGGCCGTTCGCGGGGCCGATATTGTGACCACCGCGACGGCAGACAAGACCTGGGCCACCATCATTACACCGGACATGCTGGCACCCGGCATGCACCTGAACGCCATCGGTGGCGACTGCCCCGGCAAGACCGAATTGCACGTTGACGTTCTGCGCGCGGGCAAGGTGTTCGTCGAGTACGAACCGCAGACGCGGGTTGAGGGTGACATTCAGCAGCTCGGCGCCGACGAGGGGGTTTTCGATCTGTGGAAGGTCCTGACCGGCGATATCGTGGGTCGCGATGACGCGGATCAGATCACGGTCTTTGATTCGGTCGGATTTGCGCTCGAGGACTTCTCGGCCCTGCGCTACGTCTACGAACTCGCCCTGCAGCACGAGTTGGGTGAAGACATTGAACTGGTACCCGAACTGCCCGATCCGAAGGACCTGTTCCAGCTGGCGCTGGATGAGCAGGCGCGTCAAGTGGTGAGCAAGGTACGCGTCGCTTAATCGCGCGCCTGCAGCGCCACAACAAGACTGTCCCCGCCCGTGTGGGCTCCCAGCGCGGAGCCCACCCGGCAGAAATAGTGCAGATCGAGCGACGGGATTGCCTCGCACAGCGTTTCATACAGCTGCCGTCCGGCGGCCTCGCTGTTGGTGTGGCCGACCGCGAGGCGGTAGGTGGTGTCGGGCTTGATCTCCCGCAATACAAACTTCGTGAATTTGTCCACGACGCACTTGCGGCCTTTCATCATGCCGAGCGGGCCCAGCTTGCCTTTGTTGCGAATCCCGAAGACCGGCGTCAGTCGGAGCGTATCG
>JBCCMA010000220.1:0-3423 GCA_039026595.1 Pseudomonadota bacterium | reverse complement strand
GACGAACTGGCAGAGCCCGCGATCGCGAATACCAGACGTCGATGCCCACCGCATCGAGATAGGCAAGTCGCCGGTTCATTCAGGTACGGTCGTTGGAATCGTCGGATTCGAGTGACGATTCGCCGCCCTCCGGTGCGCCGGTACCCGCGGACGACCGTACGATGGACAGTCCGGCCCGACGACGCTGCTGATTTTCGGCATCCGCGTGTCGGTCGCCGGCACGCCGCCGCGGTGTCGCGGACGACGGACGGCGTCGTCTGCCACGTGCCTTCTTCGATTCAGCGTCGTCTTTTTTGGGTCGACGGCGAAAAATACGGCGCAACCCGTGCCAGAGAGGGGCCGACAGCGCATAAGACCCGGCCAGCACTGTCAGCACGAGCGGTGGATTAATCGCGATGACCATGAACAGCAGCGGGATCAGCAGCAAATGGGTAAAGCGGATACGCCGCCCCAGGTTCAAGTCCTTGAAACTGTAGTAGCGAAGGTTACTGACCATCAACGCACCGGTCAGGACGGTCAGCGCATAGCCGGACGCCAGCACCCACACATTGGTCAAATCAAATTCGGTGCTGAGCCACAAAGCACTGGCCACCAATCCCGCGGCAGACGGGCTTGGCAGACCTTCAAAGTAATTGGATGGGGCGCGCGACGGCCGGCTGTTGAAACGCGCGAGCCGCAGGGCCGCCGTCACCGTGAAAAAGAACGCCGCGATCCAGCCAAGGCGCTGAAACACCACGCTGCCATCCGGTAGATGAGCGAGTCCCCACTGATAGAAGACGAGCGCGGGCGCCAATCCGAAGGCCACCATGTCCGACAGGCTGTCGTACTCGCGCCCGAAATCTGACGCGGTATTGGTAAGGCGAGCGACGCGACCGTCGAGCCCGTCGAATACGCCGGCCACGATGATCCCGATGGCGGCCGCTGCGAAATCACCCCGCATAGCGACCACCACCGAATAGAATCCGGCGAAAAGTGCCGCGGTGGTGAACAGGTTGGGCAGCAGGTAAATGCCGCGCCGGGGTCGAGTGCGAGCGGGTTCGCGAGCCATAACGTCAGGGTTTCAACGATTTAGAGCCCCAATGATGCCATGGCGCATGGTATGGACACCACGGTTATTAGTATTATGTCAAAATCACGGCTCCGAAGGCTCGGCAGCCGACGCATGCGCCGCATCAACCCGGCCCGTTGCCGCATCGTGCCGCACGAAGGACGCCAATACGTCTTCGCCAGCCCGTACTCGCTGGCCGGGTCGCACGTCAATGCGGGCAGACAGCGGTATGTAGATTTCCACCCGCCGCGCGAGCCGCGAGAAGGCAAAGCGACGGCCCTGACCGACGCGCTCGCCGTATCCCACTATACAGCGCGGCTTGGCCACCCATCGGTTCCCGATCATCAGGACGACGACATCATCCCCTTCGTCCGTGCGCACCCAAAGACCGCTGTGACCCGTCAGTCTGGACCCGTCGCGCACATTGTCGCGCAGGTCCAGCACCTTGCCCTCCGCAGGACTGCGTGCGGTGTAGGCCCCAAAGTGATTGACGCTCATCTCAATCAACATGGCTTCACGGCGCAGCTGCCCCTGATTGGTCGGTGTGATCCGGAGAATCCGCCCGTCCACGGGCGCAAGAATGCCAAGCGGCAGCGGTGGCAGGCGGCGCCTCGGGTCGCGGAACAGCAGGATCAGAACGACCAGCAAGAACGCGAGCGACACACAAACCCAGATATTGGCCAATCGAATAGCGATAAGAAGGACGAGGGCCACGCTGAGGATAAAGCTCCAGCCCTCACGCGCCACAATAGGGAACGGATTGATGGCCACAGCAGCGTCAGCGCGGGTAAGGGTTGTCGGTGTCGACCCAGCCCATCAGTGTGCGAAGCCGCAGCCCGATGGCTTCAATCTGCTGGGTGACCGCATCCCCTCGACGTGACCGGAGCACAGGACGGTTATTTTTGAATTCAAAGTCCATTTCCTCGGCGAACTCGCCGCTCTGTATCTCTTTCAGGATGGCCTTCATTTCATTGCGCGTCCGGTGATCCACGATTCTGGGCCCACGTGTGTAATCCCCGAACTCCGCGATGTCGGATGCGGAACGGCGCATGCCCGCAATACCCTTGATGTGCATCATGTCCGCGATCAGCTTCAGCTCATGCAGGCAGCAGAAATACGCGATATCCGGGTTGTAACCCGCCTCCACCAGCGTCTCAAAAGCGGCATTCACAAGGTGCGTGATCCCCCCGCACAGCACGACCTGCTCGGCGAAAAGATCGGTTTCGGTCTCTTCGGCAAAGCTCGTTTCGATCATGCCCGCTCGCGCGTGCCCGTTTGCCGACGCATACGCCAGGGCGCGGGCGCGGGCTTCACCGCTGGCATCTTGCGCAACCGCAATCAAGCCTGGCACGCCGCCGCCGTCGATGTACGTCGCACGCACCTGCTCGCCGATACCCATCGGTGCCACAAGAACGACGTCGATATCGGCGCGCGCTCGGATGCGATCAAAACGCACGTTGTATCCGTGGGCGAACAGCAGCGTGCCGTTGGGGCGTAGGTTGGGTTTGATCGCGGTGTCATAGAGCGCAGGCTGCACCTGATCGGGCACCAGCAGCATGACCAGATCAGCATCGCGAACCGCCGCATCGACATCCTGCACGGGCAGGTCGAGCGCCTCGGCAGCCGCAACACTGGCGGATCCGCGGCGAAGTCCAACCACGACATCGACCCCGGAATCGCGCACATTCAATGCGTGTGCCTTGCCCTGCGCACCGAACCCGAGAATCGCGACGCGTCGCCCATCGAGGACGCGGCGATCCACTGCTTTTTCGTAAAGTATCGGCAATGGCACAGATCCGGTGCGGCCTTGGTCGGCGCCGACGCTACGCCGCGCCATCGCCAAAATCAACCGCGCACCCTGCTACAATCGCGCCCCGTTTTCAAAAGGCCGGACTTCGATATGCGTCTTAGCGCCCTCCCCCTCACGACACTCAAGGAAACCCCGGCCGACGCCCAGATTCCAAGCCATCGATTGATGCTCAAAGCCGGGCTGATTCGCAAGGTCGCGGCGGGCGTCTACACATGGATGCCGATCGGTCTGAAGGTGCTGCGCCGGGTCGAACAGATCGTGCGCGAGGAGATGGATCGCGCGGGTGCCTTCGAGTTGGTCATGCCCAATGTCCAGCCGGCGGAGCTTTGGCAGGAAACCGGACGTTGGGACAAATTCGGTCCGCTGCTTTTGCGCTTCAAGGATCAAGGCGGTCGTGATTTTTGCTACGGCCCCACGCACGAGGAAGTGATCACCGACCTGGCGCGCCGTGAGCTCAAAAGCTACAAGCAACTACCGGTCACGTATTACCAGATTCAGACGAAATTCCGCGATGAGATACGGCCGCGTTTTGGTGTGATGCGTGCGCGCGAGTTCCTGATGAAGG
>JBCCMA010000219.1:0-3543 GCA_039026595.1 Pseudomonadota bacterium | reverse complement strand
TGGGTCCATCATCCGTAGGGCCTGGACTCTCGACGGCCTCGATGGTGATGGCTTTCTTCTCGAGGGCTCCTTCAGCCCGTCTGGAAACTGGTTGATCGTCGGAAGTTTCACGTCGGTAGCGCTCGATTTTGATGTCGATAGCACGGCATTTGAAGTCGGCGGCGGATACGTGTGGCCGCAGGCTCAAAATTTCGATGTGTTCGCCACGGCCACATTTATTTCGGCGAGCGTGGACACCAACTTCGGCGACGCGGACGAAACCGGTTTCGGTCTGACGGCCGGTGTTCGAAGCCGATTCACAGATAATTTTGAAGGCCGCGGTGAAATCAAATACGCCGATGTCGGCGCGTCGGACACGCTGATTCGACTTAGCGGTGATTACTACTTCACGGACCAGTTTGTTGCAGGCATCAGCGTTGACGTGGGTGGTGATGCCGACACCTTTTACGTGGGTGGCCGTTGGATATTCGGTTCACGGAAAGCCAAGTAAATAACCAGGACGGGAGAAAGACATGGGCATTGGGGGAATCATGGGCACGAAGAAAAACGAGATCTTGCAGCTTGGTGGATGGTCTCGCGGGTGGGTGACTCGCTCGTGGGTGCGCAGTGTTGTGCTCGGCGCGGTGACCACCGTTCTGGTTGCATGCGGAGGGGGCTCGGACTCTGACTCAGACCCGGTTCCCCCGCCGGCTGCCAACCGGGTGTCCGTCAGCGGAACGGTTGCGGATGGCGCCATCGGTGGCTCGACGGTGTCCATTCTTTCGATGGATGGTGCAGTTCTGGGCACCGCGACGGCCTCAGCGTCGGGCGTGTTCACCATTGAGGTGGTGGAGTCGCGTATCGATGATGGCTATCGCGTTCGCGCGGCCGGCGGGCAGTTCAATGGTGGCACGTTCTCGAGTTCGCTTGAGTCGCTGTATGGGTCCAACGAAGCGCGAGCGGCCTCCAACGTCAGTGTGTTGACATCGCTGGTGACCGCTGTTGCTGAGCGTGCGCAGGGTACAGCACTGCTGACTCGACGCGATGCCGCGATTCAAACCTTGACCGGTATCGGCTTGTTTTCAGGATCGGCGTGGCGCGACACGGCGCCCGCCGAAGTCAACTCCGTTGCACTACGAAGGGATGCGGCGGCGTTCGGTGTGAGTGCTCTGGTCGCTGATATCGCCGACGACACGCTGGACGGTGAGCTGGATCCGCTGAACATGGTGTATTTCCCGGTTGCTAACGGTGGCATTACCCGTCTTCTGCTGTCATCCCCGGATTTTGTGGTGACGGCGTTTCCAGGCACGCTCGCCACGGAGTCGGTGCTCGTACTCGGGGCGTCATCCGAGTCTGTCTTTGAGTACTCTCTTCTGTCGGGTCCGTCTGGTTTGACGATCGACGAACAGGGGTCGCTCTCGTACGCTGCGGCCTCCGCGCCAGCCGACGGCGCGTTTGAAGTGGAGGTTCTGAACTCAGAAACAGGCACCGGACGACGGTTGCTTGGACGGGTGGATGTACCCACAACGCAAGCATTCGCTTTGGGTGAGGCAACGACCTCAGGTGCAACGCTCAGAGATGTCGACAATGCGGTCGAGGTCGTGATTCCGCAGAACGGCGTTGATCAACCGACCAGTTTTGTGCTGCGGCGCGCGGTGACAGACAGTGGCGTTGCACTTGAGGTTCAGCCATCCGGAAATGTGAACGCATTTGAGATTTATCTCCCCAGTGCCGAGAGCTTTTCTGCCGGAAGCAGTGATCCCGAGCGCGCAAGCAAGTCGGCACGTTCCGAGGCACGCGGGGTGCCCGATAACCTGTGGCAGGAACAACGCGGCTGGTTCTATCGCGGTGACTACCGGATGGGTGAGGAATTTGTCGTCGTGGAGCGTCAGGCCACCCTGTTCAGCGAGACCAGAACGTTTCAGGCGGAATCGCGAGTGGCATCAACCCTTTCCTGTTCCGAGCCCATCGATTCGACAGGCCTGGTTGGCAAAGTACCCGTTCTCTTTATCCACGGGTACACGGCATTCAATAACCTTGGCGGCGGCGTCGACACCTGGGGCGACTTCCCGGCCCGAATCTCCGAACTCACATCGGATACCAACGGCTACCTCGCCTGCGAGTTCCGCTGGATCACCAACGCCCGTTTTGAAGCCGTCGCCGAAGACCTTCGAAAAGCGATCGAGACACTTGTACAAAAAACGGAAAGAGAAACGCAGATCGTCGCTCACTCGTTTGGCGGTATTCTTGCGAGGACCTATCTGCAGGGTCTGGCGGATAGCCCCATCGATAACTACCGGACCCCGGTTGCATCGCTGACGACCTTGGGTACGCCGCATTCGGGTATTGCCCAAGATGACGGCGAATTACTTTTCGGTCAGAGTTTTCCCGATGGCCAAGACAGTGAGTTTGCCATCAATCTGCTTGGTCAAATCTCCGGCTATCAGATGGGCGAGACGGTCAACTTCGGCTTCGGAAATGTGATTGGTAACGACATCACCCGCCGCGCGTTAATGCTGAATGAGTCGAAGGGTTACGTCGCCGCCGCCATAAGTGATGTATCGACGGAAGACGGCAGCCTTGGCGTGTCGTCCTTTCCGGCGGCATTCCCAGTTCAGGTTCTGATCGGCCTGCATGCCGAGCCTTCTGAGAATGAGGGGGCGCCGGCCGATGAGTACATCGTTCAGTCCGGCGATGGTCTGATTTCCTATGCGGGCCAACGCTTCCACCCTCGGCTGACCGCCGACAGCGCGTTCTCGCCGCTCCTGTCACCGAATGCCTCAAGTGATGACGCGATCAACAGGCTCCGTGCGCGGGTTACTGAGCATGTACTCGGTACATCCAGCGATGTGCGGCCGGGAAACCAAATCGATCCATTTGATCCGGATCTGGGTTTCGCTCACAACGGCCTCAGCGGGGGCACCGCAGGTCGCTTCAATCAGGTTGAGCTGGCCTGCGCGTCGCTGGGCGAATCCAGCGCCCAAACCGGCTGCGACGTTCACGACGGTTTCCGGCGTGTGCGCGAATGGCTGGCGGCCAATGAGAGCGACACCGTTGATCCGGCATTCTCCGACTTCGGTGATCTGGCGACGACCTCGATTGACGTGTCCATCATCGACATTGAATCTAGTGACGGGGCGTCCAACGCGCGCATACTGGCGACGGTCGTGAATCAGGATGGCACGCCGCTGAATCTGCTCATGGCGGGCAATTTTGCTGTGCAGGAATCGATTGACGGCAGCTCGAGTGTTGTTGATATCAACGCCGTGTCGCTGGAAGCAGTCACACGAAACGCTGTAGTCATCGCGATTGATCGAAGCGGAAGCATGGGGCCCGCCTTCAATAACGACATCATTGCGGCCAAAGCGGCGGCTTCGAGTTTCGTAAGCAACATGCGGCCCAGCGACCAGGCGGCCATCATCGACTTTGCGGGCGATGTGTTCGTGCGGCAGGACTTTACGCGAGATCAGGCCGTGCTCCAGGACGCCATCGATGAGGTGGACGTGATCATCTTCAACGGGACCGCCGCCTACGACGCTGCCTTCCGAATACCTCTGTGGTGAG
>JBCCMA010000218.1:0-3582 GCA_039026595.1 Pseudomonadota bacterium | reverse complement strand
GGGTCCATCTGGTAGGTCGTCTTGTCGCCTTTGCCCAGTTGCGCCGCCGAGCCGACCGCGTCCCGGAACGGGCCATAAAACGCCGACGCGTATTTGGCGGCGTAGGAAATTATGTTGGTGTGGATATGTCCGGCCTGTTCGAGCGCGTCACGGATCACACCGATGCGCCCGTCCATCATGTCTGACGGGGCAACGGCGTCTGCGCCGGCGTCCGCGTGGGACAGAGCTTGGCGCACCAGAACCTCAACGGTCTCATCGTTCAGCACATAGCCGTTTTCGTCTGTCAGGCCGTCCTGGCCGCTCAGCGTGAACGGGTCGAGCGCGACATCGGTGATCACCGTCAGCTCCGGGACCTCTTTTTTCAGCGCTCGAACACTGCGCTGTGCCAGCCCGTCGGGGTTGTAGGCCTCGCGGGCATCAGCGCTTTTTGCCTCTGCGTCGACCACCGGAAACAGCGCGATGGCCGGTATTCCCAACTGGTGGCAGCGCAGCGCTTCGTGTAAAAGGTCAGCGGGCCCAAGACGTTGCACGCCGGGCATGCTCGGCACAGCCTCGCGGCCCGGGGAGTCTTTAACAAAAACCGGCCAGATCAGGTCGGCGGGGCTGAGCCTCGTCTCGCGCACCAGTGCGCGCAGAGCATTGGTGCGGCGGCGGCGGCGAAACCGAGTAGTGGGGAAACCGGAATACGGCATGGCAGAACAGTCTCGACTGCGAGAAAAGAAAAAATATCGTTGCGCCAAAGGCTTAGCGACCGAGAGCGAGATGATATCGCAATCTCAGAATGCCATGAAATATCTTTTGATGTGCGCAGGTCTGTATGTCTGATGCCGAGCGCCATGCTCACTTTGAGTCTGCTGTCGGAACACTGGCGCCAGACCTGTATCGCTATGCGTACTGGCTGTCGAAGGACCGGCAACTGGCCGAGGATGTCGTGCAGGAGACCATGATCCGCGCGTACAAGTCACTCGATCAGTTGCGCAAGGCCGGATCGGTCAAGGGTTGGCTGTTCACGATCGTGCGGCGCGAGCATGCGCGCACGTTCGAGCGCAAGCGGCTCGAAACGGTCGATATCGACACGCCGGGGCTCAGCGATGACTCTTTGGGCACCACCGACTTCAACCACGATGTCGAGGCCGTTCGCAGTGCGCTCGCCGAGCTGGACGAGGATTATCGAGAACCGCTGGTTTTGCAGATCATGGTGGGGCACAGCGTCAAGGAGATCGCCGAACTCATGGATTTGGGCGAAGGCGCCGTGCTGACCCGGTTGTTCCGGGCCCGCAAGAAACTGAAGACGATTTTGGAAGAGCGTTACTGAACCAATGAATTGCGAAGAATTCCGACGCCAGCTGATGCGTGACCCCGAAACGCTGACCGATGAAATGGCGGCGCGCGTTGAGGAATGTGAGGTCTGTCGGTCATTGGCCGAGCAGGTGATGACCATGGACCCGATCCTGCGCGAGGCGATGGCGGTCGAGGTGCCGGCCAATCTGGGTCAGACCGTCATGATGCAGCGGATTCTTGAGCGGCGTCGACGCGGGCGTGCGCCTTTGTTCGCGCTGGCGGCCACCGTTTTGCTCGGCGTGGGTGTGGCGTCCGGCATCTGGCTGGGCGGCGGTGCGTCGCAGGCGAACGTGATGGCGCAGCATCTGGTTGAGCACATTGAACATGAAGCGGACCTGTTGCAGCCGTCTGACGTGACCGTGTCCCTGCAGCGGGTAAGCAACGTGCTGCAGCAGGCCGACGTGCGCATGCAGCGCGACGTAGGCCGAATTCGTCACGCGGGTCTGTGCGAGTTTCGCGGCAACCAAGTGCCGCATTTGGTCGTGCATACGGACACCGGTCCGGTCACGGTCATGCTGCTGTCAAAAGAATCGGTCGATGCGCCGGAGTCGTTTGAGTACGGCGGTTATCGGGGCGTGATCGTACCGAACGGCACGGGGTCGATCGCGATCATCGGTGGGGACACCGGATCGATCGAGCCGGTCCGTCAGCGCTTCGAAGACGCAATCGAATACGACATCTAGTTCGGTTTTCCTAGCTTCAGCCACGCCCGCAGATCATCCGCTTTGATCTGCCCGCTCACTCCTTTGCGCACTCCGCGATCGTACATGTAGGTGCGGGGCAGTTCTCCGAACCAGTCCGGGTCGACGGCCGCGCGCAGCTGATCGGTGTCGAGCCCCGATACCCATGATTCGTTCCTTCGCAGCGCGAACTGCGACAGATAGTCTTTAACAGACTCGGCTGCGCTCAACGGGTCGGTCGCAATCAAGGTGACGGGCTGCGTGCCGTGCTCGGCCTGAATCTCGCTCAGCAACGCCAGATCCTTCAGGCAGGGCGGGCAATCCACCGACCAGAGCATCACGACATGCGCGGCTTGGCCGATGCGCGACTCGATGTCGCGCAGGCTCTGTCGCGTGAACGTTCGAATTGCCGGTTCGGGTGTAATCAGCGGGGCCACGATCAGCCGGTCCGCCGTTTTCCAGACCACCGTTGCGGCATCGCGCTGTGCCACCAGAAACGGATAATCGGAACCCGCGTCGGTGGACAGGATGGCGCGCGAGGATTCCCAGGTCGCACCGCGATCGCGTGAGGTCATCAACATAATCTCTGTGCGATTCGGGCGCGTTTTTTTCCACACAATCTGGAGGGTGTCGCCGGTACGCAGGATGTCGGCATGGCTCGCGCTGGCCGATCCGTCGACCGCGGATAGGGCGCTGACACCCTCTTTGCTGAACTGACCGTAGTGGATACCGCGGCGGGACTGGCCGTTGCTGAACCACACCATGTGCGACTCACCCTTGGCTGCCGAAGAGGCGATGGCGGGTCCGTGGTGCGGACACGCATCGATCTTCCAGTCATCGATGGATGCGCGGGCGATGGCAGGCGCGGCGGTCCGACGACCATCCACATGTGCAATGGCGTGGTCGCGGATGCTGCCTGTGAAAATATGGCGCCACATAAGCGTAATGCCGTCGGCGCCGGGCGTGGCATGCGCAGCCAGGCGGCAGCATTCGCAGCTGTTGTCGACGAGTTTACGATTGGCGTCGAAGCTCAACCCGCCGTCTGTCGACACCGCGTAGTAAATGGCTGCGCCCGCGTAATGCTCACCGGCCTCGCGCGCGCGCACCTTGTCGCGTTTGTCGATCCAGGCAAGGTAGACATCCCCGCGACGATCCACCGCGAGGGTGTCGAATCGATGTGTCGTCAACAGTCCGTCTTCATTCACGGTCACCGGGGGCGAAAACGTCTTCCCCCGGTCCGTGGAGCGGGAAAAGCGGACATCGCCGTTAAAGCGTCCTTCGGTTTTTTTGGACCACGAGGCGTAGATTCGCCCAGAGTCATCCAACGCGATTTTCGGCCGATTTTCGCCTCGACTATATATGGGCTCGGGCGTGGCGTTCACCGCGGTCGGAAGGCTGAATCGATCTCCGCCATCGTCTGACCGCGTGTAATACACACGATCTGCAAAGGCGAAAACGGCGTGCAGAACGCCGTCGTAATCTGCCACGACGCTCGGCGTCTGACCGCAATGGATGCTTGCTATTGCGGGGGCTTCGCAGCTTGCTTGCGTCTGCCATTCAG
>JBCCMA010000217.1:0-3751 GCA_039026595.1 Pseudomonadota bacterium | reverse complement strand
TTTTTTTATTTGGGTGTGAGGGTGAGCTCGCGACGTGTCGAGTCGATCTGCACATCGAAGTGTTTCAGGAACGACAGTCCCAGCAGCCCGTCGAGCCGTCCCATGTCTTCAAGAACCACCACCGGTACCGAGTTGATTCTGGCGCCACCCACGCTCATGGATGGCAAGGTTAATTGCGCCGCGAACACCCGCCCGTTGGCCGTCTCCAGTTCAATGAAAGGGCCGCCCTGATTGAAGACATCGCTGTAGCCAAGGGCCAGCAGCGTGCGGGTGTTGATGGCTGTGTAGGACGCCCCGGTGTCAACGAGGAACCGGAACGGTGCGGCGCCGCCGTTGAGCACCACCGGCGCGTACAACGCGTTTTGTCCCCCCGCCAGTTTGACGGTGACGGTGTTGGTCGGCGCGCTCTGCCGCTGGCGGGCCAGTGCGAGCGTGCGTCCCAGCGTGGCCTCAAGACCCCCATCGAGTTCAACGGCCTGCGCAAGGTGGGATGCCGCTTCGGCGTAGCGGGCTTGTTCAAACAGCCGCAGTCCGAGCGCCCGGTGAAAGGGTGCGAAGTCACTGTCGCGGGCAAGTGCTTCGCGCAGCGTTTGCATGGCCTCATCGCTACCGATACCCGGGTCGTTGATGTGATCCAGAACCGCGGTGCGTAGCACGCGCTGCATGACATCCAGTTCGATGCCCGTATCACGGCGACCAAAGCGGTCTACAGCCGACGCGATGCCGTCGCGCCGCGCGAGGAGGGCAAACCACATTCTTGCCACGGTGTCGTCGGCGCCAAACCTCTGAATTTGGGTGGCGGCCTCCTGCTCCGCTTCATCCCACTGTCCCGCTGCCGTCCTCGCCTCCAGCGTTCTCGCAAGCGCCCGGTGAGCGCTGGATCGCCGAGCCGGGGTGATGAGCTCCGGCGATGAATCGGCCAGTTCGGCGGCGAGCGCCAGCGCGCGAACCCAGCGCCCGGCGTTGATTTCGGCGTCAAACTCGCGCGCTGTGCCAAGCGGTTGTGAAAAGACGAAGTCTGAAACGGCCGACATCGTTTCGAGCGGCGTGTCCACGGGATTGTCCAGAAATCGAACCAGCGAGAGGGCGTCCATGGCCTCCCACCCGGCCTCGGTCGGCAGCGCGATGCCGAGCAGTTTTTCAGTCGATTTGTCGATGACGGCGGCCAGTCGGGCGTCGAGTGCACTGAACCCCCCGAGTGCATACCGGTAGTCCGCGCGCCCCCGTTCGATGGCCGCCGAATCGACGAACGCGGCGGTCACCGTCACAGGCGTGTGCAATTGAACGTCGAGTCCGACGAACAGTCCGTCTTGCTCGCCAAGGTCAACCGGAGGCGCGCCGAGACCGTCGTGGGCAAACGCCAGCAAACCGCGTTCGAGGTCAATGGCAACCGCCGTATCAAGAGCGTGCGATCGTCCCGTGGCATCGCGCCACACGCCGCGTTCGCAACGGATGAAGTCATCGAAGCGGAGCAGCACAACCGCCGGGTTGCGCATGACGACGGCTGGCACGCGCCGCGACTCGAGGCCGCTTGTCAGCGTGACCCAGACGGCGGGCGCGTTGGCGAGCGCAACCCGGGAGGTCGCCGGAGCACGTGCGGGCGACTCAGCGGCGGCGGGTGTTGGCAACAGAACGGGTCTTTGGTTGTACCTGGTCACCAGAGTGCCGCAGAGGGCGCCCAGTGCGAAAATCACGACTGTCCGAAGACCGCGCACCGTTCGACGTGCTAAGCCGGCGCGGGTCCGGCCGTCGTTGTGATGGGAATGAAGCCTGGCAGCGAGCGGACGCGTTCCAGCCACCGGCCGATATGTGCGAACGGCGAGAGCTCAAAGCCGCCCTCCGGCGCGACATGTGTGTAGGCGAACAAACCGATGTCCGCAATGGTTGGCGCGTTGCCTACCAGCCACGGATCTGTCGCCAGGTGAGCGTCAATCTGCGACAGCGCGGCCAGCCCGGGCTCGCGCTTTGCGTCGAGCGCGTCGCGCTGCGTCTGATCGAGCTCGCGGTGCTTGCGAATAAATCGCGAGGTCGCAATGAACGGCTCATGGCTGTACTGCTCGAAAAAAAGCCAGCTCAACACTTGCGCCTGTTTAATGGGCGATTTTGGCCAGTACGAGGTGCCCTGCGCGAGGTGAAAGAGAATCGCGTTGCTTTCCGTCAGCGCGGTTCCGTCGGCCAGCTCGACGACCGGAATGCGACCGCTTGCGTTGCGTGACAGGAAATCCGATGTGCGCGACGCCCCATTCAATATGTCCACTTCAATGTAGTGGTAGGGCCTTGCTATCAAGTGCAACAGAAGACGGATCTTGTAGCCGTTACCAGAGTCGTGGAAATCGTAAAGCGTGATCATGCGGCGGCGCGGCCTTCGAGGTGCGCGTCGAACCAGGACACCAGAAAACGATCGGCGAACGTTGGTCCGGTGAGCGAATCGATGTAGCCACAGTGTCCGCCGTGTTCGGTGCGCAGAATGGACAGGCCGGGCGCGCGAAGTGCATCAAAATCGGCAACCGGAATGATCGGATCGTCGGCGGCGACCAGCACGCGCGACGGCGCCGCAAGCGCGGCAAGCCGATCGCCCGTTATGCGGTAGCCGTCCAGATAATTGTCGAGGTCCATGTAGCCGTAGTGTGCAACAAGCCTGGCGGTCAGCACGCGCATGGATGCGCGGGCGGTGATCCAGTCCTCGGTAAAGGTGTTCGGGAAATGTGTGCGCTTTTTTGCCAGCGATCGGCGCCACTTGCGCATGAAGTACATCTCGTAAATCGACAGCGTCTGCTCGAGGGCATCGAGCGTATTCCTGGGCACCACGACGGGGCACACCGCGCCGATCGCCGCGAGCTGGAATCCAGCTCTGCTGGCCGCGGCCCCGATGCGCAGCGAGAAATTACCACCGAGCGAGTAACCGCCGAGGACAACAGGCTCTCCGTTGCCAAAACGCCGGATAATCTCCGCGACGCCGCCGACGGCCTCGTCAAGGCGGCACGAATGGAACAGCCCTTCATTGAGATGGTGCGATTCTCCGTGATCACGCAACTGGAATCGCATGACACGATAGCCGCGCTCGAACAGAGCGGCGGAGGTCGACAGCATGTACTGAGACTGCGCGCTGCCCTCCCAGCCGTGAATCAGGATCGCCAGAGGCCCTGTGTCGCGCGCGGCGCTGTACCAGCCGGTCAGCGTGACGTCGTCGCCGGCGTCTAGCTCAATAAAACTCTGATTTAGGGTGAGCGCCCGTGCCCGATGGTTGATCCAGCGTGCGCGCAGCTTGAGGCTGGCAAGGGTGGACTGCACATGTCCATTTTGCAGGAGTCTCGGCGGGCGGAACGCCGTAGGCTGCTCCGGCTTGAGCGCGGTTACCACGCCAGAATCAACCCCAGCTGGCCCGGTCAGACGGGCACCTTCTCATTGAGGTTGACGACGCCGCGATCGGCGTTGCCTGTCATCTGAACATCCCCGTCGATCACGGCGCCTTCAGCGACCGAGATCATACGCCCCACAAGACTGCCGCGCACGCGCGCGGTCGCGGCGACCTCGATGGTGCCTTCGGTCCGCACATCGCCCTCAACGTTGCCCGCAATGGTGATTTCGGTGGCGCGTATCGTGCCTTTCCAGCGGCCCTCGCGCGCAAGCGTCACCGGTCCGTTCAGGTTGCAATCGCTTTCAACCTCACCGCACACGATGAAGCTGCCGGTGCCGGCAATGGTGCCCTCGATGCGCACACCTTCGCCGATGATCGTCGCCGCGCCGGCGC
>JBCCMA010000216.1:0-3751 GCA_039026595.1 Pseudomonadota bacterium | reverse complement strand
CGGATGAGGGCAACGACTTTGGCTTCGCAATTTTTGCCGGCAAGTCATTCACCGACAACATCTTTGCCGAGTTCCGCATTGCGTCACTGGGTGAGGCGGGTCTGGCCAACAGCAATCCCGCCATCGATGCGGCGTTTCCGGATGCGGGTATTGAGTATCTCGTGCCATCGCTGATGGGCGGCTATCGTTGGTTTCCTGACCAACGCTTCTCGCCCTTCGTACGCGCGGGACTGTCGTTCATCCAGAACGATGCCACGGGCGGTCCCGTCGACTTTGAAGAGCAGACCGGCATTCAGTTTGCGCTGGGTGGCGGGGTTGATGTGGCGTTGACGGAGACGTTCTTTTTGCGCGGCGACCTCGATCTGTACGACACGGACGCCTGGTTCGCCGCGATTTCAGCCGGCATGAAGTTTGGGCGTCGACCCACGCGGCGCGTCATCATCGCCGCGCCGCAGGCGGCGCCGCAGCCTGCTCCGGTTGTGCGTGCGCCGGCGCCACCGCCGCCACCGGAGCCGACGCCGCAACCCGAAAAGGTCGACCCGCCGGCGCCGAAGATGGCCGCCGCGCCCGAGGCTCTGCCGCGCAGCGTGGACAACGACGGCGACGGCGTGCCAAACCTGCGGGACGCATGCCCGCAAACGGCCGAGGGTGCGGAAGTAGACGAGACGGGTTGCGCGGCGCAGACGTCCTACGAGTTTCCGACGGTGCGCTTTGCGTATAAGTCGGACGCGCTAACCCGTGAATCGGAGATTCGCCTGCGTGATGCCGCGGCGTTCCTCGTTCAAAACCCCCAGCTATTGGTGGAGGTGGGCGGACACACCGATCCGGTGGGCGGACAGCGTTACAACCAGCCGTTGTCGGAGCGACGTGCACAGCAGGTGGCGGACTTCATGGTTCGGCTGGGCGTGTCGCCCACCCAGATCGTGGTGCGTGGCTACGGACAGTTGCAGCCGATCGCGACGAACAACACAGAGGAGGGGCGGGCGTTCAACCGTCGCGTGGAGCTGAGGAGCCTGAACCGCTAATGGCCGCTGCCCGGCCTAGAGGGTCGGGCAGTTCGGGGCGCCGCCCACATCGTTGCGCGGCCGTATATTGGCCCGCCCGGTGGGCGAGATCAGGATCGCCCGTGCAAGATCGTTGCCGCGGTCATCGCACATAACGACGGTGCCGTTGACCACGTTGCCAGCCTGATCGCGCGTAAAGCCGGATGCGTTGAAAGAAAACGCTTCGGGCACGGCGTCGTAGACGGGCTGCTGGGTCTCGGTCAACCACGGGGCAAAACGCACGAGCGTGTCCGCGCCGTCGAACGACAAATCGTTGTTCACGTTTTCAAACACCAGCAGGCGATCACCGTCGCGGTTGCACACCGGATTGTCCCCGACCGCCGCTGCGCGGCACAGCGTGACCCGCGCGCGGCGCTTGACCGCTTCGGAGCGCGCCGTGTAGAGCGCGCCGACCAGACCGTTGGTGGCGCTGGTCATCTGGCTGTTGCGAATGGTGGCCAGGAAATTGGGAACCCCCACGCCAACAAGAATGACGCCGATGGCTATGGCGATGAGAAGTTCGAGCAGGGTCAGACCGCGTTGGTTTTTCATAGCGCCGAGTGTAGCGGGATAACGTGTCGGCCATCCGCGACCCTGTTCACAGATGATCGCTGTTAAGTCATTGTTATGACAACGATTTGCGTTATGACGCTTTGACAGATTCCGGGCAAAAAGAAGCCCCGCACGGGGCGGGGCTTCGTGGTTCAGGACCCGAGAGGATCCAGAATAGCGCGTTGGCGCCTTAGTTCATCGGCACCACGCAGGGATCGGCCGGGCTCGGTCCAGGTGCCTGGAAGAAGAGCTGACGGAAGATACCCAGATCAACGAAGTTGGTCACGCCACTTTCGTCGAGGTCGGCCTGGTTATTCGGCAGGAAGAACAGCGTCCGGAAGATACCCAGATCAAGGAAGTTCACGATGCAGTCGTTGTTGAGGTCGGCATCGCAGGCGTTGCCGTAGCCGTCTCCGTCGGCATCCGTCTGCATCGGGTTTGACGTCAAGGTGCAGTTATCAACGTCGTCACCGAAGCCGTCACCGTCGCTGTCAGGTACCGGTGCTTCGCGAACCGCCACGTTGTCCACCTGCGCGTACCAGGAGTACGTGCCACGGTAGTGGAAGCAGGCAAAGACCTGAGCCTCACCCGTGAACTCGGACAGATCGCCAGCGAGGGCGGCTTCCGGCGAGTCTTCCAGGCTGCTGTCGAGGTGATCGAACACGTTACCAAGCGAGCTGTAGCTCGGGATGGTCAGTGCGTTCGGCACGGCCGTGCCCACCACGATTTCGAGGAAGTCGTCGTCGAAGTCGTCGCTGGTGTCGTCGGGCGTACCGTTGTCGTTCAGATCGTTGTTGGCCGACTGGAAGTTGACCAGGAAGCTGAGCGTCGTGTCGTCTCCACTCGAAAGATCGATCGACGGCGTGCAGAGATACGAATCCATCTCGGTCGGTGTACCGTCGCCGCCCATGCCGTCGCCGGCATCGATGTCGATCTGACCCGTGGCGTCCGAATCGGCGCAGGCTGCGATGCCGCCGCCGCCGGTGATGTTGCCACCCGCCCAGTTCTGCGAGCCGCAGATTCCGTCGTCCGTCGTACCCCAACCGTCGCTGCTGTCAGCACTCAGGTTGATGATCGTCCAGCCCGCTGGAATACCGGCCTCGAACTCTTCTGCCGGTACAACCGCCGTGTTGAGTTCAAAGCAGGCGCTCGGCTCACCGGCGAACGGCGCGTTCGTGGAGATGCCGATGTTGTCGACGAAGTAGTTGGAGTTGCCGCCGTTCGTTGCCACCGTGTTACCGGTCAGCGTAACGGTGTGCTCCATGCCATCTGCAAAGGCGCTGATGTCGATGAACACCGTCTTGTACGAGCTGAACTCGTTTTCCGCCGCGGGCGTGCAGGGCTGCATGTACACGTTGGTGCTGTCCACATCCACTGCCAAGAAATCATTGTCGCTGTCGCACACGCCGATCAGCATATCGAATTGAAGATCGGTTGCGGTGGCCGGGATCGTCAACGTCTGGGCCAGCGTCTGGTTGTTAGGCAGGCTTGAGCCGCCGAACCACGCGTACCAGGCACCATCGTTGGCAATTGACGCTCCGCAGAAAATCTCCGAGCAGATGGGCTCGAACTGCGTGACGACATCATCGGCTTCGGACTGCACCCAGAACGGGTTGGCACGACCGGCTTCCAGACCGGAGTCTGTAATGGCCTGGCCGTTGTCAGCCGGCGGGTTGGCGTCATCGCAGACGAAGTTCGGTTGTTCCACTACGCAGGATGCCGAGCAGCCGTCGCCGGCCATGAGGTTGCCATCGTCGCAGGCTTCGGGCGCGTTCGTGACGAAGCGCGGATCCTGACCGGACTGGATACCATCGCCGCAGACGATGGCCTGGCAGGCGCTGGGTACGGGCGGTACCGGCGGAACCAAAGGAACGTCAAGGCGGAAGTTGTCCACGAACCAGTTCGCGTTGGAGCCACCTCCGGCCGGCACGTAATCACCAAGCAGCGTGATCACGGCTCCGGTGGTGCCCGCGAACGCAGAGATGTCGACTGAAACCGGCACGTAGTTAAACGGTGCCGCGGTCACGCATTCGCCGAGGCCGAGATCTTCAAACGCCCAAACCGGCGTACCGTTGATCTGCACGTTGACGGTGGAGTCACCGCAGCCGTTCGCGGCGCTCAGCACGTCGAAGGTCAGCGTCGTGGCATTGGCCGGG
>JBCCMA010000215.1:0-3810 GCA_039026595.1 Pseudomonadota bacterium | reverse complement strand
GTGGCGTGGTACCGGTTTGGCATTGCGTCGGGTCGATTTCGCCGTCTTCTGCCGGTGCATGCGTTCTCAACCGGACCGCTGCTTGCTGCAAACGCGCCGCCTGAGCCGCATGGACCGCAGTCCCAGTCACTCAAAGCCGCGGCAGATCAGCTGATCCAGGGCCGCTTTCCCGTGTTCACACGGCAAGTTGATTTCGACGGGCAGGGAGACGGCTGGTTCTTCGACCATTTGAACGACCAGCCGCTGGGGGCCTGCGATCGCCACTGGACACGCATCAGCGATTTCAACCCCGGCGTGGACATCAAGGGTGTCTGGGAGCTTTCCAGATTCAAATGGGCGCTGACGCTGGCGCGCGCGGCGCGTGCCTGGGGTTCGTTGGACTATCTGATCTCACTGAACGCGTTGCTGGACAGCTGGCGACAGCGCAACCCAGCGAACGCGGGTCCTAACTGGAAGTGTGGGCAGGAGGCATCGATTCGACTCCTGCACTTCTTGCTAGTGCTCAAAGTTCTGGATCAGGAAGACGAGCCTACAGCTTCGGCTGTGGAGTTTGTCGAGCGACACTGCGAGCGCATTGCCCCGAGCGTGGATTACGCGCGGGCGCAGGACAACAATCACTACATTAGCGAAAGCGTGGCGCTATACGCAGCCGGACTGAGCCTCAGTGCCTGGGGCTCGGCATCCGGGCCGACCCTCCATCGCAACGGTCGCGACGCGCTGGAGCGTGCGGTCGACCGCCTGATCGGGCAGGGCGGGGATTTCTCGCAGTATTCGACGGTTTATCATCGCCTGATGCTCAACACGCTGGTCGTGGCAGAGGTTTGGCGGCGGCATTACGCCGCGCCTGCGTGGTCTTCCCGGGCCCAGGACAAGGCCGGTGCGGCGACGCGCTGGCTGGCTGCGCTGACCGATCCCGCATCCGGTGATGCCGCTAACCTCGGGGCCAATGACGGCGCCGATGAATACCGTCTGAGCGAATCGTCGTTCCGCGACTTTCGGCCGGTGGTGCAGACCGCGTCGCGCCTTTTCTGCGGCAGGCCCGTGTATCCCTCGGGTCCATGGGATGAACCGTCTCACTGGTTGGGGCTCGACATGGAGGTTGCTGCGGACGATGGCGCCCGGATGGGTATCCGCAACAGCGATTCGTTTTCGATCGCCAGCCGGTCGGACAGCATCGCGCAGCGCGTCGTGGTGCGAAACGCGCACTGTCGCTTCCGCCCGTCGCACGCTGATGCCTTCCACGTGGATTACTGGACAGGAACCTGCAACTTGCTGCGCGACAGCGGCACCTACAGCTACGCCGTGGACACCGAGACCTACGTCACGCTGGCGGGCACCGGTGCGCACAACACGGTGCAGTTCGGCGAGCAGGATCAGATGCCCCGGCTCGGTCGGTTCCTATTTGGGCGCTGGTTCCGCGGAGACGCAACCGGGTTTCAGCGTTCGGACGACGGTTTGCGTTGGGAAGGTCAGTGGACGGATATGCGCGGCAATCGGCACGCTCGGACGCTCCTGTTGACCAGCGCCGGCCTGACAATATGCGATGATGTTCACCCCACGGCGACGTCTGCGGTGTTGCGCTGGCGGCTCGCTCCAGCGGACTGGCAATGTGTCGGCACGGCGGCGAGCTCGGCGTACGGCACGATCGAATTGGAAGCCACAGGCCGGTTGGTGGTTGAACTTGAGGCGGGCATTGAATCTCGCCACTACGGTGAACTATCCGCCATCCACGTACTGGTCGCACACCTCGGGCGCGAGCCGTGCCGAGTGATTACGCACGTGCGGCCGACCGTCATCCAACCAGAGCCAACCTCATGAGAGTCATCTACTACCACCAGCACTTCTCAACCCCGCACGGCTCTGGTGGCACCCGATCGTACGAACTGGCGCAGCACCTCGTGGCGGGCGGGCACGACGTCACCATGGTGTGCGGTTCGTACGATGTGAGCAGTACGGGCCTCGATTCGCCGTTTGTTCGTGGTCGGCGCGCCGGCATGGTCGATGGTATTCGCGTCATCGAATATCAACTGCCTTACTCCAATGCCGATAGCTTCCTCGCCCGATCCTGGAGTTTTTTGCGTTTTGCTGCGCGTAGCACCTGGCTGGCGATGACCGAGCGTTACGATTTGGTCTTTGCCACTTCCACGCCGCTGACCGCGGGAATACCTGGCATTGTGGCGCGCTGGCTTCGGCGCAAACCCTTCGTGTTTGAGGTTCGGGATCTGTGGCCCGAGCTTCCACGGGAGATGGGCGTTATCCGCAATCCGCTGGTCTTGGGCGCCATGGGTGTGCTCGAGTGGGTGTCTTACCGCAGCGCGCATGCATGCATCGGCTTGTCACCTGGGATTGTGGCCGGAATCGAGCGTCGCCTCGGTAAACCCAAGCCCGTGTATATGATTCCAAACGGGTGCGACCTGGATCTCTTCGCGCCGCGCGCGGTGGCTGATGACGTCATTCCCGGCGTGGGCGCTCGCGACTTTGTTGCCATCTTCACCGGGGCGCACGGTATGGCCAACGGCCTCGACGCCGTGCTGGATGCCGCGGCTGAGCTCAAAGCGCGGGACGACACGCGGCGCATTAAGCTGGTGTTCGTCGGTAAGGGCAAGTGCAAGCCCGACCTCGTCCGGCGGGCGAAGGAAGAGGACTTATCGCATTGCCTGTTTCTGGATCCCGTACCCAAAACCGAACTGGTAGGTTATCTCCAGCGAGCCGACGTGGGCTTGATGATTCTCGACGACGTGCCCGCGTTCTATTTCGGGACATCGCCAAACAAGTTTTTCGACTACCTCGCGAGCGGGTTGCCGGTGCTGACCAATTATCCCGGCTGGTTATGCGAATTGATCGGTGAACACCAGTGCGGTGTGGCGGTACCGCCGGGTGACGCGAGCGCGTTCGCTGACGCACTACAGCAACTGAGTGCAGAGCCCGAGACGCTGACCGCTATGGGGCGTCGCGGTCGACAGCTCGGCGGGACGAGCTTCGCAAGGCAAGCCCTAGGTGAGCGTTTTGCGCGAGCGATCGAAGCGACGATTGATGCTCACCGCGGTGCCGCATGAAGCGCCTGATGGATCTGGTTCTTGTGCTCGCGACCGCGCCGATGTGGCTGCCTCTTTTTCTTGTGACAGCTGCGGTTGCGTACGGCGTCCAGCGTCGCGTGTTGTTCGTGCAGGAGCGCGCGGGCATGGATGGAAGACCTTTCCGCCTACTGAAATTTCAAACGATGACCGACGAGCGCAACGCCGCTGGTGATCTGCTGCCTGATGCGGACAGAATCACGCCTTTTGGTGCCCGCCTGCGGTCTACCAGTCTTGATGAAATCCCACAGCTTTTTAACGTGCTAATCGGCGACATGAGCCTTATTGGGCCGCGACCGCTACATGTGCGTTATGTCAGTCGCTATTCGCCGAGGCAGCGCACACGGTTGGCTGTGCGACCGGGTATTACCGGCTGGGCTCAGGTGAACGGGCGAAACTCGCTGACGTGGGCGGATCGATTGGAACTCGATGCCTGGTACGTGGAGAACCGCAGCCTCGCTCTGGACGCAAAGATTCTCTTTATGACCGTGCAGGCGGTCGTCCGCCGTGACGGTGTCAGCCATCAGGACGCGGCAACGATGTACGAGTTCATGGGCGACGACGACGTTTCTGAGGTCCAAAGCGCGGACAAGGCCGCGACATCCGCCGATCCATCGGCAGCCGATCCGGTGGCGAGCAACAAATCCGGTTGACAGTGGCCGGGTCGTCACGTAACTTTCGCGAGCTCCACGGGGCTATAGCTCAGCTGGGAGAGCGCTTGCATGGCATGCAAGAG
>JBCCMA010000214.1:0-3815 GCA_039026595.1 Pseudomonadota bacterium | reverse complement strand
TTGAAATCGGCGTCCGCCCGGCTGCTGAAAAAGAACAGCCGTAAGGCTCCCAGATCGCCGAAGTTAACAAAGCAGTCTCCGGTCAGATCGGCATCGCACGCGTTGCCGAAACCATCAGCATTGGTGTCGCGCTGGTCT
The DNA here is from genome assembly GCA_039026595.1 of Pseudomonadota bacterium. GTDB lineage: Bacteria > Pseudomonadota > Gammaproteobacteria > Steroidobacterales > JBCCMA01 > JBCCMA01. The sequence continues at coordinate 3,677 of JBCCMA010000214.1, read as the reverse complement.
GCGTTGGGAACGTCCTGACAGTTGTCGAGGGAATCAAACACGCCATCGCCATCGGCGTCGCTCGGACCGTTGAAGGCCCAGTAGTCGGTACGGAACGTGATGGGGCCGCCATCGGCGCTGTCGAGCGCAATGACGACATTGATCAGCTCACCCTCGCCGTCGGCGTCCAGAATGCCGTTGCCACCGTTTAAGAAACTGCCGTCGTCGAAGAAACTGTCGAATGGAATCGAGACGCGCTGCCAGCCGCCGCCGGCCGTTGCGCACGGTCCCTCCGGTGAGACGATGCAGTTGAACTGGAACTCATCATCACCCTGATCAATGGTGCCGTTGGCGTTGTCGTCCTCCTGAAGGTTGATCTGTAGCGTGTAGCGCTGGTCGGCGTCCGGGTTGATCCAGAACGAGAAATCAACGGCGCCATCGAGGCTTTGCGGCGCGGTACGGCCAAACCCGCCGATGAAGCCGGTCGCTCCGTTACCCGAGTAGTTCGCCGCGAGTGCAGCGCCACCGCCGCTCACAGGCGGAAGGTCGCCCGTTTCCGCTGCAATGATGCCGCCGCCCGGACTGTTGTTGAACACAAACCAGTTATTGCCAAGCGGGTTGCCGTGCTCCATGTCATCGAAGACGACTTCGAGTCCCGGAACGCCGTCCGGCGGGGCCTGGTATACGCGCACGTAGTCCACTTGCAGTGTTTGGGGAAACACCGTCGTGGCATCAGGGTCGCCCGGCAGGTTGCCGCCCACCGCCAGGTTCAATAGGAGATGGAAGTTGATATCAAACGGGGCCGGGTAAGGACCGCCGGTGGAGAACCACGAGGTCTGAATACCGTACAGCTCGCCGTCGAGGTACCAGCGCATATCGCCCGCACGCCATTCCACCGCGTAGGTGTGCCACTCATCAAAGGTGCCGGCCTCAAGGCGCGTGGCACGACTTGAAAAAACGTTATCCGGGAATGACCCCCCATAGTGAATGGTGCCGAAGATGCGATCGGGATCGCTGCCGATCGACTCCATGATGTCGATCTCGCCGCTGGCGGCCCAGATGCCGTAGACCTGCGGATAGCTGGAGAGCATCCAAAAGGCGGGCCACAAGCCCTGGCCTTCTGGTAGCTTGGCGCGCATCTCGAATCGGCCGTAGGTCCAGTCACCGCGGTTGAGTGTGCGCAGTCGGCTCGAGGTGTAGTTCTTGTTGCCGGCCTGCTCTTCGCGCGCGGTGATGGTCAGCACGCCGTCCGCGACAGTGGCGTTATTGGACGTGTACCACTGCTTTTCGTTGTTGCCCCAGCCCGGAATCCCGAACTGGCTGCCATCGCCAAGCTGGAACTCCCATTTGGTGGTGTCGACCGCGTCGCCATCGAATTCGTCTGACCAGACCAACTGGCAGTCCTCGATATTCACGCATTGGGCGTGCGCGGCGTTCTCGAACAGAAGGGCACCAGACAGGAGAGCGCAAACGCGAACGATGGTGTGGGATTGCATGGAGATCACCAAGTGTTAAAGCTGGACGGCAGAGGCATAAAAACCGGGGCCGACACTCGCCGGCCCCGGTGGGCTGTCATGGACTGATGTGACGTCTTGGGTGCGTCACTGCCACCATGAATTTACTCGCTCGGAATGCCGGCGCCCGGGCCCGGCGGTGCGAAGAACAGGCCGCGCAATATGCCGAGGTCCACGACATTGACCGTTCCGTCGCCGTTGAAGTCGGCATCGGCGTCGCTCGAGAAGAACACCGAACGAAAGATGCCCAGGTCAACAACGTTGACGGTGTTGTCGTTGTTCAGGTCGGCGTCACAGATATTGCCGAAGCCGTCGCCGTTGGTATCACGCTGGTCCGGGTTGCTCACGTTGGTGCAGTTGTCGACGTCGTCGCCAACACCGTCGCCGTCGGAGTCGGCCACGGGTTGTGCAAAGCGCAGGTTGTCGTAAAACACGCCTGACGGCTCAAAGTTGGATGCGTTCGTTGCAAAACCGATCTGCAGCAGTTGGCCAACCAGATCGTCGGTGATTTCAATCGACAGTGTGTACCGAGCCCACGTGTCGGGAATGGCGGTGGTCTGTTGCGTAAACTCGTTCGTCAGTGCAAACCCGGCGCTCGGGTCGATGGTACGGATGAAGGCAAATGCCTGTGACGAACCGCCGATGTCGCCGCGCTTGGCGTCGAAACCAAACTGCCAGGTCGTGCCGACGTCGAACACGCCCACGGTGAACTCCTGGAACAAGCTCGTAGCAACGCGATTGCCGGCGTTGTGCGCAGCGTTGTTGTTGTAATCACTGAAAGGGACGAGTTGCTGCAGTCCCTGATCCGGTCCGCCTTCTTCAGCAGCAATGTTCGAGAAGGCACCGCTTTGGTTTGGTGCCGGGAACGGCCCGTAGTTGAACAGGAAGTTTGCGCCTGTCGGGTCAAACACGGCGGCAAACACCTGCCAGCCGGCGTCGCCGAGCCCACTTCCGCTAGTTTGGTCGAGTGACTCGAAGTTTTCTTCGTACGTGGCCAGCTGTGCGCTCGCCAGCGGCGCGGTGAGCAGGGCCGCCAGCACGGCGCCCTTGAGTTTGGTCATTGGCATGTCGTGATCTCCCGATTGGGTGTCCGCACGAACCGCGTGCCGAAACGGCCGCGGATCAGGAAAGGGCACCGGTTGTTATTCGCTATTCAGATCGCCAGGTCGGGGCAGGGCCAGCCCGGCATTCACGTCCCTGTGCAGGGACACTTTGCACAAATTATGAGCAATGCTGACAACGCTGTCAAAGAGCGGCGCGAACGCGGGTTCATTATGGAATGGCGACGTTTTGGTGCGTTGCGCACGGGGCGTGGTCGCGCGCCGACAGCCGGGAATCGCTGTCGACGCGCGACGGATACGTCGCTCTGGCGAGTCGCTTCAGGGCGTCGTTGCGATCGGTGCGCCAGCCGTAAAGTGGATGTAGTCAAACTCCGGTTCGACCGCTGAGCCCGGGGCGCCCTGAATCATGCCAATGCCGAGCACGAGTTCGTCGAGGCGGCCGTCAAAGACGCCATTACCGCCGGTCTGGGCGTCGGTGAATTGTGCCAACGGGATGCTCACGAAGGTCCACTCTGTGCCAAAAGACGACTGCGGGAAAGCGACGCCGGCCACGAAGATCGAATCTTCCTGACCGTCGGTGAAGCCGTTGCCGTCCACGTCCTCGCGCAGCGTGATTTCCAGTGTGTACTGGTCGATCATCGGAATGCTCAACGGCAGGTTACGCACCCAGAAGTTCAAATGGGGGTTGGCCGCCGGAATCTCGATCTGTTCGTTGTTGTCGAGATTCCGCACCGCCACGCCGTAGAAGCCGCTGGCCGTTCCGGCACCGCCCCATCCAGTGTGGAAGTACACGTTGCCTTCGGGCGTGGACGCGTCGCCGCGGACTTCGCCGCCGCCGCCGGAATCCACGTTGTTGCCGAAGAACAGCCAGTTGCTGACGTCGCCATCTTCAAAATCATCGAACAGTGTAACCACCGAGCCGGCCGCGGGTCCCGGCGCGGCGAAAAAGCCCGCGCGCATGATGCCAAGATCCAGAATGTTCACTGTCCCGTCCCCGTTGAAGTCGGCATCGGGGTCGCTCGAGAAGAACACCGAGCGGAAGATGCCCAGGTCCACAACGTTGACCGTGTTGTCGTTGTTCAGATCGGCGTCGCACAGGTTGCCGAATCCGTCTTCGTCGGTG
>JBCCMA010000213.1:0-3857 GCA_039026595.1 Pseudomonadota bacterium | reverse complement strand
GGCACACATGGCGACGGCCACCGGAACGCCCGTCGTGGGCCTGTATGCCACGTCCAATCGCCATCGGACCGGTCCTTTTCTGAGCCAGAAGTGGGTTGTTGACGGTTATCCGGAAGCCGTGGAACGCGCAGTCAAGAAAAACGTTGCTGACGTGCGTTTCGGCTATCGCGTCCGCTCGCCGTATGCGATGGATCTGATAACCGTCGACAACCCACTTCTGGCTCAGAAAAGGACCGGTCCGATGGCGATTGGACGTGGCATACAGGCCCACGACGGGCGTTCCGGTGGCCGTCGCCATGTGTGCCGGGCCAGAATCCGGGCACACGACGCAGTGGGCGCGTGCGATCAAAGCCAGCAGTTGCGGCAAGGTGGTGTTGCCGATCAGATTGTTGATCGGGGCGTTAGCGAGCGAACCGATGCGGTGGCCATATTCCGCCTCCAGTTCCGTCGGGCCGCCGGTCAGCACCACACGTACGCCGTGCGCGCGATGGACGTGCTCAGCAAGCTGAGCGTAGTTCTCGGCGCGCCAATTACGGAAATTGCGCCATCGCTGGGAACTGCACGGGCTGATCAGCATGGTCGGCTCGGGCATCTGCTCCTTGGCAAATGCCTGATCGACCGGGTCAATCGGGATATTCCACGTGAGGTGCCTGTCCTGAATGCCCAAGTGTTCGAGAAATTGAAAAAACCCGTCCACGACGTGCACGTCACTGTGGCCGCTGATCTGCTCGTTACAGAAAAAGCGCTGGAAATCCCGCGCGCGCCGGCCGTTAAAGCCAATGCGTCGCGGCGCGGGGATGTGCCTGGACAGGAGATTGGCTCGCAATGAGGCGTGCATGTGTAACAGCACGTCGAAGCGTCTTCCACGCAGCTCATGTATCAAGGCGCGCCTTGCCGTGCGTCCCCCGCGCTTGTCGAAAACGACGAACTCGACGCCTTCGACATGGCTGAGCAGGCGGTGTTCGGTGCGACCGATTACCCAGGTCAGTTGCGCGCGCGGCCAGACGGCTTGCAGTGTGCGCACGATGGGCAGAACGTTGCAGGTATCGCCGATGGCGGACAGGCGCAGGAGGCAAATGCGAAGGGCGGTCGTGGGCTCGGCGTTTGCTGGCATACTCGGGCACGCGGGCGCCGTTTGGCCCGCCGTTGTCGTTTTGTGCAGCTCGGTACTGTACGTGAAAAAAACTGAGGTGGCGCACTGTCTCCCGCGCCAGAAAGGCTTGTGAGCGACCGATTGTTGCCCGGATACGCGTGGACGGTTTGTCGTTGCGATGCATCGGTCTGGTGGCACCGTAGCGAGGGACCCGTGCTTGGCGTCGAGTCGTTCACACCGGGTGGCTGGTCGTCCTCAGTCCCGGCCGACGGTGGCCGTGGCAACGCCTGGTTTGTTCAGGATGTACAACAGCGCTGTGTGCTTCGTCGCTACCTTCGCGGCGGGCTGGTCGCCCGTTTAAGCCGGGATCGCTACGTCTACAGTGGAATGTCTCGAACCCGACCGTTTCGCGAGCTCTCGCTGCTGCATGAACTCGAGCGCATCGGGCTTCCGGTACCCCCGCCTGTCGGTGCGCTCGTTGATCGGGTGGGCATGTTTTACCGCGCGGCGCTTCTGACTGCGGCCATCGATGATGCCACCAGTGTGGGAGCCCGGCTCAGGCGCGGAACGCTGTGCGCGGAGGACATGCAGCGTGCGGGGCGGTGTATTCGCCGCTTCCATACGGCGGGCGTCTGGCACGCGGATCTTAATGCGGACAACATCTTGTTGACCGACGATTCGGTTTACCTGATTGACTTCGATCGCGGGGAACGGCGCGCGGGAACGCACTGGCAGCAGGGGAATCTCGATCGACTGGCACGTTCGCTGGATAAGCTCTCTATCCTCAAATCGTCGTACCGGTTAGACGCGACCCTGTGGTTGGCATTGATGGACGGCTACCGGTCCGTTCAGTCGTAAACCCCTCCAACGCCTTTGAATCGGCGGTGGATCCAGAGGTATTGCTCCGGCGCCTCACGTGCCTGCGCCTCGAATAACGAGTTGAGACGGGCTGCGTCCGCTTCCGCGTCATCGGTCGGGAAATTCTCGAGTGCGGGCTCAATGAACAACTCGTAGCCTTTTCCGTCGCGTCGACGCACGGGAAGAAAAGGCACGACCCGCGCGCCGCTGCGTGCCACGAGGCGTGATGTGCCCGTATTGGTTGGCGCGGGCAGGTTGAAAAACGGCACCATCACACTGTTGGCTCGCACATACGCCTGATCCGGCATATAGAGCACCGCGCAATTTGCCTTGAGTCTGCGCAGCATGCCGCGGAAATCACCGCGTTTGACCACATGACTCACATGGCGCAATCGTTTGCGCCGCATCACCTCTTCAAACAACGGATTCTCGAATTTGCGATACATCGCGTTCATCGGGATGTGCTGCGCAAGACAAATGCCGCCGATTTCAATCGTGGTGAAGTGACCTGCGAGCAGGACCACGCCCTTGCCCTCGGCGAGCGCATCTTCGATGTGCGACAGACCGTGCAGCGTACTCAGGCGGTCAAAGTCATCGACATCGCCCCACCAGCCGTAGGCAATTTCCATGAGGCCCTTGCCAATGCTCTTGAAGTGCTCGCGCAGCAAATTGGCTCTGGCCGCAGGGTCCAGCTCCGGGAAACACGCTTTCAGATTTGCCTCGGCGATAACCCGTCGGCGCTTGATCAGGCGCATGGCCAGCAATCCGATTGCGTCGCCCAGTCGTTGCTGCCAACGAAACGGTAACGCGGCGCACAGTCGCATCGCACCGAGGCCCAGCCATACCGGCCAGTAGCGCGGAGCAAGAAAGGACGTGAGCGAGGGGGAAGGAGTCGCCATGGCGAGCGAAGTGTACCTGTGACAACAGACCCGTCGAAAGTGCCGCACACGGCCGCGCTATACTCGCGCCCGACGTGCGCTTGGGGAAGAATAGGTATGGGTGTTTCGGTTCCGGCGTTTGACCGCTGCCGTGTGTTGGTCGTGGGCGATCTGATGCTGGATCGCTACTGGGCGGGGTCGGCCGACCGGATTTCACCCGAGGCCCCGGTGCCAGTGGTGCGTCTGACCGGAAGTGAGGACCGTCCGGGCGGCGCTGCCAACGTTGCGATTAACGTTGCTGCGTTGGGTGCGTCGGCAAGACTCGCCGGAACCGTTGGCGAGGATGAGGCCGGTGAGGCCTTGCTGGCGCGTCTTGCGGATGCACATATCGATACGTCAGCGGTGGCGCGCGGGTCCGGCCCCACCATCACTAAGTTGCGGGTGCTGAGTCGTCACCAGCAGTTGATCCGTTTGGACACGGAGCAAATTGAGACGACGGCGCCGCCAACGCTCGACGCGGCTGTCGATCTGGCGCTGGCCGAGGCCGACGTGGTGGTGATGTCGGATTACGCAAAGGGGACGCTCAGCCGCGTCGGTGATCTGATCGCGCGGGCGGTTCAACGTGGCGTGCCTGTATTGGTCGATCCGAAGGGCAGGGATTTTTCGAGGTACCGCGGAGCCGACCTGTTGACCCCAAACCAGTCCGAGCTTGAAGCGGTTGTCGGGCCCTGCGAATCAGACGGCGAACTCGCCGCCAAAGCCAGCCGTTTGCGTACGGATCTTCAACTGGGCGCGCTCCTGGTGACGCGTTCAGCGCGTGGCATGACGTTGATCGATCAACATGACGTCGCGCATCACCTTCCAGCGGCGGCGCGTGAGGTGTACGACGTCACCGGCGCCGGGGATACGGTTATCGCGGTTCTCGCAACCGCAATGGCCGCGGGGCAGCCGCTCAGAGAGGCCGCTGCGCTGGCGAATACAGCGGCGGGCATTGTGGTGGGCAAGATTGGCGTGGCCACCGCCACGCG
>JBCCMA010000212.1:0-3870 GCA_039026595.1 Pseudomonadota bacterium | reverse complement strand
CGCCGCGGTACGAAACGATCGGCCGCTGGGTACACGAACCGGGTTACTCGCACTGGCAAAGCGAGCGCATGTATCGCCCGCTGCCACGACGCGAGTTCAGCGTGCGGGACGATTACCACGCGCTGGACGGAACGGTGCGCTTCACACTGACGCCCACCGGATTTGTCATGGAAGAGGACGCGCTCAAGCTGGTTCTCAACGAGGACGGCACACCGCGAACACCGCAACCGTATTTGGCACGCGAGGCCGGCGTCAGTCGCTACGAACGCATCCAGAATTTCGACTTCAGTGCGGGCGATGACTACTGGGCGGCCACCGGTCCGTTCTGGGCGGGCGTGCGCGACTACTGGACCCGGATGTACGACGAGCGCGATCGCATCGCCATCACCAAAACCGCTGAAGGCAAACCGCTGTTCGTCACCATGTTTGAAATGGCGGCCGCGTACGAAGACGGTGAGCTGGACGACAGCGCCATCGCCGAGACGATTGAAACGGCGCTTGAGCCCTACTGGAAAGAGTGATTCGGTAGACCAGTCCGAAAAGAATCGGAGCGCGTAATCGGGCCGCTAGGCCCGGCGCCGACGACGTGCCAGCGCAGCCGCGCGCAATGCATTCGCTCGCCATGTTGTCAGCATCGATATCGCGAAGGCCGCAACGGGAACGATTCCGCACAGTAACGGCAGCCCCACGCCCCACCCTTCTGCCTGGATGAGCAGCGCGGTCGCACCGATCACCAGCGCATAGCCGGCAACGCGGAGCGCCATCGCCACCGACCGAACCAGTTTGCGCTCGGGAAACCACTGGCTGAAGTGGCGTTTGATCGACAGACAGATCAGCACAAGCCCCGCAAGCAGGACAATGGACGACAGCAGGATCACGTCAGGCCAGTGCGTCAGCGCGGGCAGCGGCACGCGGGCTTGCCTCGGGAGCGGTCTTCATCGACGCACGCTTGCGGCCGATCAGCCATGCCGCCGTGCCGAAAAACAACGCCGCGGCCAACGCGGTGAGGTCAAAGCCGGCGAGAATCCAGTTGCCCGCGGGCAACGTCACCAGAAGATGCGCGTTATCGGTCGTCAGCATGTTGATCACCGGCACCAGAGCAAACGCGCCGGCGGCCAGCGCCGCCAGATCGCGCCACGCGTCGATACGCGAACGCACAAGCGGGTACAGCAGGCAGGCGCCCCAGACGAGGAACATGCAATGCACTTCCCACGCCGCACGATCGGCCATACCCAGCGGCAGCAGTCGATTGGCCAGAAAATACGCCGCGATGCCCACGGGCAATCCCATGATGGTGCCGATGTTCAGACACTCCACGAATCGGTAACCCCGGGACTGGGGCTCATTCTCGTTGCGCTTGCGACGCTTTGACGTGTAGTGGATGGCACCGGTCGCGATCATGCCGGTGCCGAGCAGTCCCGAAAGGAAGTAGAACCAGCGCAGCAGCGTGCCCGCGAACAACCCCTCATGGAGCCCAAGGAACGTCGATGCCACCTTGATCGGGCCGATGATGTAGTCCTCACGGTCGTCAAGCACCTCGCCGGTGACCCCGCTGTAAATGACCCGCGACGGGATACGCGACGCGTCTTCTTGCCGGTACAGCGTGATTTGCGAGGCGGCATCACCGGGATGACGCACCTCCATGCGGCCGAGCGAGTCGGAACCCCAGCGCGCGGAAGCGTCGGCGATGATCGGCGCAAAGTCCACAAGCTCCGCCGGCGTACCGGACGCTTCAAGCGGCACGTTACCCGTCGCTTCGGCGACCACCTCGTCGGCTACGGATGTGTCAAAACCGTAACTGCCGAGCGCGATCCCGGGCATCCAGTTCAACACCATGAAGATAAGACCGCTGTAGGTAATCATCAGCTGAAATGGCAACGACGTCACGCTGAGCATGTTGTGCATGTCGAGCCATGAGCGCTGTCCCTGCGACAGCCGGAACGTGAAGAAATCGCGGAAGATGTTTCGGTGGATGATGACGCCCGTGACCATCCCGATGAACATGATTAACGTGATCAGGCCAATAAGGTATGGATAGGTTATCGCTCGGTCGATGTAGTGCAGGATGTAGTGCATGCGATACAGCACCTGACCGCCACCGGTGGCCCGCACGGGCTCGCCGAGGGGCTCACCGGTCGCGAGATCGATGTCCTCGTTCCCCCGGACAATGTCTTCGCCCTCTTCACGCGGCATCTGCCAGAAGATCTCGAGATGCGGATGCTCACGCTCGTCCGGCGGTGTGATAAACCAGCGCTCCGCGCCCATCGCCTCATCAACCAATCGCGTCCGGGCAACGGCCACCGCGTCGGCAAAAGAGGTCTGCGGCGACGGCGCCTGCTCGGGCTGCATCCAGCGGTCGATCTCGCTATCGAAGTACCCGAGCGTGCCGGTCACAAACATGAAATAGAGGATCCAGCATACGATCAGACCCACCCACGTATGCAGCCACGTCATGGACTGTCGAAACGACCCTATCATCCACCCGCCCCTGTAAGAAAAAGGTAAACCGGCGCGATCGCCGTCAACGCAATCGCGCCCAGCAAACCGAGCCACACCGTGCGCAGCCGCTCAACGGCAAACACCCAGCACACAATCGCGGTCCACAGCGCAAAGCTCGCCACCGACACCGCCGCCACACCCGAGAGCTTCGAGCCTGGATACAGCATCCCGAGCGCAATGCTGGCGGTGTTGGTCAGCAAGTACCCGGGAATGAGCGCCGCCACAACCCGCGAGGTGATGTGCCAGCCGCCCGGCGTTGCCCTGCGCCGCGCCATCGCTAGGCCGCGCCGCGCCGTGCCGCGATGAACGAGCGGATGCAGATGATCAGGAACAGAATCAATCCCACGCCCATGATGAGCTGCGAAACGGTCGATAACCCGATGTCCTTGCCCGCCGTCAGCGTGGGAATGGCACGTGACAACGCCCCGCCTGCACCCAGCAATGCGATCAGTGCCGCCACGTGCATGGCGTGCTTGCGCAGTGCGTCCCGCGTGGCCACGAGGCCCGCCAGCGCCAGAGGAAGACCAAAAAACGCCGGGATCAAAGCGGTGACACTGGTCTGCCCGGCAATCAGATAACTGCCCACGCCCAGAATGATCAGGGCCACGCCGGTGGCGATAGTGAACTGAGGCATTCGCCTTATCTCCAGTTAGTTGACGCGAAGAGCGTATGACAAAGCGCGGCACAGCGGTACGCAGCCGTTACAAACGCACACATGCCCGGCACAGGCCGCTTGACCGGCATACCCGATCTCAATCCGCTGCTTACATCGTTAAATCAATAATTTGCGTTGCAAACGATATTGGTTCGTATTAACGTTTCGCGATTTTCTCGCACCCGCTCCCAAATTGGAACCGCCATGAACCTACCCGCACGTCGCACGTCGGCTCTTATCGTTATTTGCGGCGCGACCGCGCTTTCCGCCGGCGCGCAGGACGCGGACGAATCGAATGAGGAGCGGACCGTCGAAACCGTTCTGGTCACCGGCCAGAAGGTAAACCGCGACCTTCAGGACACCGTGGACAGCGTCAAAGTGGTGACCGAACTCGACTTCGTCGAAAAGAACATCGTCGACCTGATCGACGTGTTTGACCGGACGGCGAACGTGACGAGCGTGAACGGTGCCAGCTTCAATATTCGCGGGATCAACAGCCTGAACGTCTCCGGGGGCGGATCCAGTGACCTGGCCACGATTTACGTCGATGGCTCACCGCTGCCCCGACAGGCTTCGTTCGCAGCCCCGGTCGACATCTGGGACGTCGAACAGATTGAGATTTTCCGCGGACCCCAGTCTACGCTCCAGGGGCGCGCCTCGCTGGCCGGTGCCATCCTCGTCAACACGGCTGACCCCACGTTTGAATGGACCGGTCG
>JBCCMA010000211.1:0-3875 GCA_039026595.1 Pseudomonadota bacterium | reverse complement strand
GGACTTACCGTCCGGTGTAACCCAAGCCCCAATCGTCGGTTCTGCCGGTCGTTGTTCCCCTCGCCGTGTTTTTCGGCGCCGTTCTGGCCGAAAGTCAGGTCGGAAGTATTGCGGACTGGCTCGTCGCGCCACTCGATGGCCATGCGCGCGAGACCCTGCCGCTTGTGTTCGGGACTCTGCGCTGGCTGGCGGGCGCATGGCTGCTCGGACGGATCGTGTTCTCGCTGGTGATCAACCCGATGGTCCGTCGGCGCACGGGCACCACGGCGCCGAGCATTCTGGCCAACTTCGTTCACGCGGCTTTGCTGATCGGCACCATTCCGCTGATCATCAAATTCGTTTTCGACCGGCCCATCGCCGGCCTGGTGGCCTCATCCGGATTAGTCACACTGATCATAGGTCTGGCCATTCGGGACATGATTGCGGATTTTTTTTCCGGCATCGCGATGAACATCGAGCGACCCTATTCCATCGGTGACTGGGTCGAACTCGAACCCGGCCTGGTCGGCCGCGTGTCCGAGTTGAACTGGCGCTCCACGCGTCTGGTGACGCAGTCCCATCGGACCATCATTGTCCCCAACAACAATCTGGCGTCGCGGCAGTTCATCAACTACAGCATTCCGGAACGCCGCTATCGCGAATCGCTGACTATCACGCTCAATTTTACCACCGATCCCGAGCGCGCCGAGACCATACTGACGGCTGCCATCATGGCCACGCCTGGACTGAGCGACGGCGCCGATCACAACGTCAGGGTCAAGTCGTTTACCGAACGCGGCGTAGTCTATGAGATCCGCTTCTGGATTGACGATCTGACCAAAAAAGTCGGCCTGCGCCATAAGCTGGCGGGCAACGTGTTGCGCTACCTTCATCAGGCGGGTGTCCCCATCCCGTACGGCCAGCAGGAAGTCGTGCTGACGCGCGAACGACGCCTGCGCGCCGAGGGCCGTCTCAACGTCCGGCGACTTCTCTCTCGCATCGACTTGATGGCCCATCTGACGCAGGACGAACTGACGCAGCTCGCCAACTGTGTGAACGGTCGGGATTACGCCGCCGGAGAGGTCATTTTCGAGCGCGGCGAAGAGGGACAGACTTTGTATATGCTGGTCGAGGGCATTGCCGAAGCCAGCGTCGATATGAACGACGACGGCCCGACGGTTGCCAAGATCGAACCGGGGCAGGCGTTCGGAGAAATGTCCGTGCTGACCGGCGCGCCCCGCGCCGCCTCCGTTCGCGCCCTGACCGATGTGCACGCACTCGAGGTCCATCGCGACGACCTGGAACCCATTTTCCGCGCGCGGCCCGACATCGCGAATCATCTTGCCGGCGTCATGACGCGCCGCATTCGGGACAATCAGGAAAACGCCGCTCGCAGCCATGAGGTGGCGGACGACGATCACCATACGTCGAGAGCTCGGCACCTCGCCGGCCGCATCAGTCAGTTTTTCGGCCTCGGGGCACCGCACTGACCGCGCATATCAGCGGATTTGACCCCCGCGTTGCGCGCCGCGTACTCTCGCGTCTGGCGTCAACGGCAAGCTGGACACAACATGACTCTTCGCGTCACTTTCGAACTGAGCAACAAGGACCTGCGTCATTTTCGGCGCATCATGCGCGAATCCCGGCAAGGCGCAAAAGAGCTGCCCGATGACGCCGTAATTGAGGCGGCCGAAGCCCTTCTGGTCAGCGTACGCGAGCAGTCGGTGTCCGACTTTGTCACGCAGCGACTCGACAAGCTTAAAGTCATGATTGATATGCTGCGCGACGAAGAGTGGCAGATTCCCAAAAAGGAACGCGATCGAGTCATCGCCGCCCTGTCCTATTTTGCCGAGGAAGAGGACCTCATTCCCGACAGCATTCCCGTGCTGGGCTTCCTCGACGACGCAATCATGATCGAACTCGTGGTGCGCGAATTGCGCCACGAAATCGAAGCGTATGAAGACTTCTGCGCGTTTCGCCAGGAAGACGACAAGCGGCCGAAAGCCGAGCAGGCCGCCGAGGAGCGCGAGGCACGGCTGGCAAAACGACGCAAAGCCCTGCACGAACGGATGCGTCGGCGCGGTACCCGGCAGCGTCGGGCGCGTCGCGGACGAAGCGGACCGCGCTTGTCCCTGTTTTAGCCAATGCGATCACAGTCGGTGCATCAGCCACCGACCAGGCTGTAGACCACCACCGTCACCAGTGCGGCGAGCGAGGCGCCCTGCGCTCGCCAGCGCCAGAGCCTCTGTCGCACGTGGCCGATGAAACTGAATGCAAAGCCCACGGTCAGAGCAAGTGACAGGAGCGTGTACTTGATCAAGGCCGGCCATTCCGCACTGACCTGCGGCTCGGACGTGCCCAACAGGGCGAAGATCAGCATAACCACGGTCAGCCCAAAGCTAATGCTGGCGAAGGTCCCAAGCAGCACGCCGTTAAGGAAAACAAGCGGTGTCACGTCTACACTCCGTTCGATTTTTGTAACAAAAAAGTGCCAAATCAGCCCTTGATTCGCCGTTGCGCCGCCACTAGTGTGGTTTTGAAAGGCGCCCGGCGCGGCGCACACGAGGTCACTGGAGCAGCTACATAAAGATGAAGAACGCATCCCATCGGTCCGGCACCGGGCCTGCACGACGGCCTCGACACCTCCTGCTGGCAGCCATCGCACTCGCCTGCGCTGGGCCGATTCACGCGACTACCACGGAAGAACCTACCGTACTGGCGCCGAAAGAACAGCATGCCAAAGTCAGCCGGCTGGCCACCATGTTTTTCGAACATGAGCATTATCGCCGGACCAAGATTGATGACGTCGCCTCCTCCAGCATTCTGGACCGATACATCAAGACGCTGGATCCCAACCGCGTCTATTTTACGGCCAACGACATTCAGAGTTTTGAGAAGTATCGATCGTTGATGGACGACTTTGTGCGCACCGGTCGCGTCGACGCCATCTTCGACATTTTTGATGTCTACCAGACGCGCGCGCGCACGCAGACGGAACACGCACTCGCCCTGCTCGACGAGAACCCGGATTTCACGGTTGACGAACGGTATTACTTTGACCGCGAAGACGCCGCCTGGGCAGCCGATCAGGCCGAACTGGACGAACTGTGGCGTAAGCGCGTCAAGCACGATCTGCTGTCTCTTGTTCTCGCGGACAAAACAGTGGAGGAAGCTCGGGATCTGGTGCGCAAGCGCTACGAAGGACGGGCCGAGCGCAATCTCGATTTCAGCAGCGACGAGGTATTCGAGTCGTTCATGAACGCGTATGCGGACACGCTCGATCCGCACTCGAACTATTTCTCGCCGCGAAATGCCGACGAATACAACATTCAGATGAGCCTGCAGTACTTCGGGATCGGTGCCTCACTTCAGATTGAAGACGAATACGTCACCGTGCAGGAAGTGATTGCCGGCGGCCCGGCCGCGACAGACGGCACACTGACCCAGAAAGACCGGATTGTCGGTGTCGCCGAAGGTCCCGAAGGCGAGGTCGTGGACGTCGTCGGCTGGCGCCTCGACGACGTGGTCGAGCTGATCCGCGGTCCCGGAGACACGCTGGTGCGGCTCCAGATTTTACCGGCGGGCGCCCTGCCCGGCTCGGCGACGCAGGAACTGCCGCTGACGCGCGGTAAAGTGACGCTTGAAAATCAGCAGGCCAAGCGCGACGTCATTGATGTGGATCGCCCCGGCGGACCGGTCAAACTCGGTGTGATAACCGTGCCGAGCTTCTATCAGAACTACCAGGCCCGGGCTCAAGGCGACCCGGACTATGCGAGTGTCACCCGGGACGTGCGCCGTCATCTCGAGGCCATGAAAAAAGAAGGCATCGACGGGGTCATCATGGACCTGCGCAACAACGGGGGCGGCCAGCTGGGCGAAGCGATCGGTCTGACCGG
>JBCCMA010000210.1:0-3878 GCA_039026595.1 Pseudomonadota bacterium | reverse complement strand
CCGTCAGTTGTTCGTCCTTGGCGATGCGCAGCTGGTCAATCTTGTCGCCCCAGACCATGAAGCAGACCTGCTTCGGGTAGTCCCCCGGAATCTCGATGACGTATTCCTGTTTGCGCCATTCTCCGCGCGCGGAGGTCCCCGATTTTTCTTCAAGGATATGCGTAATTTTTCCCGTGAGTTCCACGTGCGGGGCTCCTCAGCCGAAGATCAGACCGGAGATTATGAACAGGAAAACAGCGGCAAGAAAGATGCCGATGATGTTTTTGGCTGTCCGGTCGAGTTTTCGTGTGTTCGCGTAATTGCCTGGATAAATCAACGTCACCGTTACCACCACAAAGTTGAGCACGGGCACGAAACCCAAAAGCGCCCAGCGACCTCGCCAACCCAGATCGCGAAACCGCAGGGCCATGAGGTAAACGCCCATGGCCACGGAGATGAGCAGGACGGAGCCCAGTACAACCGGGTCGTTCGCCAACGACACCATCTGGATCGGTGCGGTCAGCCCAACAATAAAAAGCTGGCAGACAAAGTGAAGCAGACGCCCGATTCTGCGCTTCGGGCGCGGTGCCGCCGGTTCAATTGGAGCGTCCGGCGTTTCATAGGGGTTGGCGGAGGTGGGATCGGTCACACGGGGACGTAGGCGGCGCGCGGGGCCCCGATTATACGGCGGTCGTGACTTTTGGCACAGGCGGCCGCGGGTGTCTGGACGGTTTAATGAGACTCCCGTTACACACGCACAAGGAGTTCGCACCATGAAACTGTTCGCACGATCGCTCTGCTTCGCCGGTTTTGCTCTGGCGTCCACCACCGCCTCGGCGGACACGCTCTCGCTGGTAGTCGAGAACATCCAGAAACAGGAAGGCGTACTCATGATTGCGTTGTTCGATTCGGCCGAAGCGTTCAATAACAGTGGAGCGCCGGTGGACGCCACAATCGCCAAGGTGACCGGCGAAACGGTCAAGGTGCTGTTTGAAGACGTGGCACCGGGCCAATACGCCATCAAGATGTACCACGACGCCAATGAAAACGGCGAGATGGACACCAACATGATGGGCATTCCTGTCGAGACGTACGGCTTTAGCGGCAACAAGGGTCGCTTTGGTCCCCCGCCGTTTGAAGATGCGGTCTTCGACGTGGCGGAAGGCGACGAGAACGTGGTGACGGTCAAGCTGCGATGATCGACCGTCGGCGCTTTCTGCAATCCATGGGTGCGGCCGCCGCTATGGCCGCCGCCCCGCGTTTCTGTGCCGCGGGTCAGAGCCACGGCGCCGATTGGCGTCTGGGTTGGAAGAGCATGGACCAGGACTCGTTGGCCCCGCAGACGCTCAAAATACAGGGCAAGCTGCCCGACGCGCTGCGCGGCGTCCTGTTTCGGAATGGTCCCGCGCGCCATGAGCGCGGCGGCGTGCGCTACCGTCACTGGTTCGACGGCGACGGCATGATCCAGCGGTTTGAGGTTGGCGACGGGCGGATTGTGCACAACGCCCAGTTCGTGCAAACGCGGAAATATCAGGCGGAATCGGCGGCCGGCCGGTTTCTTTATTCCGCGGCCGGCACCGCGTTGCCCAACGCCGAGCCGTCGGCGCACAACGACACGGGCAATGTTGCGAACATCTCTGTGCTGCCGTGGGACGACGAATTGCTCGCGCTGTGGGAGGGCGGTTCGGCCTACCGATTGAACCCCGACACGCTCGCCACGATCGGTCGCAAGGACTGGCGCGACGATCTGGTGCACATGCCCTTTTCGGCGCACCCTGAAGTCGATCGCGACGGCACGCTGTGGAATTTCGGGTCGGCGCCGTACGCAGGTCGCAATGGCTTGCTGTTCATCTACCGGATTGAACCAAAAGTTGGCGTGCGCGCCGTCGAGCGCATTGCGCTTCCAGTGGCCAGTTATCTGCACAGCTTCGCCATGTCGGAGCGCTATCTCATGTTCCATCTGGGCGCACACCACTATGAACCCGGAGGCGACACGTTTGTCGATGCGTTCCAGTGGCAACCCGAGCGCGGCAGCCAGATTCTGGTGATTGACAAGAACGACCTGTCAAAGCAGCGGTACTTCGAAGCGCCCGCGGCGTTCACGTTCCACACAGCGAACGCGTACGAACACGGCGACGATCTGGTTCTGCAGCTTTGCCTGTACAAGGACGCCGGCATCATGGATTCGGCTATGGTGGGTCTGATGGACGGTGGCGACACGGTGCCTTACCCGCAGTTTGAACGGTCATACATGGCATCGATCCGTATGAACCTGAAGACCGGCGTCGCCTCGACCGAAACGAGTGACACGATCATGGAATTCCCGAGCGAGGACGTCCGAGCCTCGGGTGCCGAGGCTGATGTGTTCGGTGTGAGTCACAAGGCGGCACGTACGCTGACCTATTCCAACGCGCTCGTGCGCTGGCGGCCCGACGGTCGAGAGGCAGCACGTTACGACTTCCCTGCCGATCAGATGGTTGAGGAGCCCCTGCTTGTCGCACAGAAGGACCAGAGTTTCCTGATCGGTACGTTCCTGGATCTGGCGGCGCGCCAGAGCGGGGTCTATGTATTCGATGCCGACCGTCTGGATGCGGGACCGCTGGCCACAGCGCGTATGCCGCGCACGATACCGCTGGGCTTTCACGGCACATTCGTACCGGGATGAAAAAAGCCCCGGGCGAGAGGCTCGCCCGGGGCTTTGTCTTTGCGTGACCCGTTCGGGTCTGACGCCTGTTACTAGAAGCGAGCCCGGAAGCGCATGCCGTAGTTGCGCGGATACAGATAACCGCTCTGAACCACGTCATCGCTGTTGTTGTTACCGCGAGCCAGCACGTCGGCGTCTTCGAGGTTTTCAACAAACGCTTCGATGGTGTACATGCTGTCGGCCGAATCCCAGATCAAACGCAGGTCGGTCTTGGTGAACGAATCCTGGTCGTGGGCCGGGTCGATGGCCAGCAGGTTCGACGTGTTGTAGCCGTCCGAGTAGTAGGTCTGGATGTAAGGGCGCAGCGAACCCTTGTCGCCGAGATCCATCAGGTAGGAGGCGCTGGCGCCCACCGTCAGTTCCGGCGACCACGGTGTGGTCTCGCCCGACACATTGATGAAACTCTGCACCTGTCCGTTGAACAGCTGGTACGGGTTCTGTTGGCCGAACTCACCAAACTCGGAGTTCAGGTAAGCCAGCGTTCCCGTAATGGTCCACAGATCGTTCGGTGCCCACTGAGCGTCAAACTCCAGACCCCACGCGTCGATGTCACCGCCGTTGTCCGAGAAGGTGACTGCAAGGCCGTTCTCGATGCGCTGGCGTTGCGTCAGCAGGTTGGTGTACTCGGTGAAGTGGAGTGCGCCGTTGATCTGCAGCGTGCCTTCGCGCAACAGGCTGCGGAAACCAAGCTCGATCACCTGCGACTCCTGTTCTTCGGTCGTTGCCCCTGGCTCTTGTTGCCGTGGATCGAGGCCGCGGCAAAACCTGCTTTCTCAAGATTTCTCATCAATCGCTCCGCACCGTGCTTGGTGCGCGAAAAGACCAACGCGCGGTCCTCGCGATGCCCGTCCAGCAGTTCGATCAGCGAGGATTGCTTTTTTTCCTTGGGCACAAAATGCACCGAATGCGTCACCTTGTCGGCGACTTTGCCGGGCGGGGATACTTCCACCCGCACCGGATCGCTCAGATAGTCCCGTGACAGCTCGGCCATCATCTTCGGCATGGTGGCGGAAAAGAGCATGGTCTGCCGATCCTTGCCCAACATCGGCGCAATCTGGCGCAGCGCATGAATAAATCCGATATCCAGCATCTGGTCCGCCTCGTCGAGCACCAGAAACCGGGTGCGGCGCAGGTCAATGGCGCGACGATCCATCAGGTCGATGAGCCGCCCCGGGGTCGCCACCAAAATGTCGGT
>JBCCMA010000209.1:0-3933 GCA_039026595.1 Pseudomonadota bacterium | reverse complement strand
CGCGCGCAGGGTCCCGACTGTTGAGCTGGTACGACACATGCCGGTCACGAAGCGGCGGAGCGGTGTCGCCTGCAAACCACGCATCCAACTGACCGTCCGACATCACCTCGATGCGCTCGACGTATTGCCCTGTGTACGGCCATCCGAGGCCCGTGACGTCATCGGCGTGCTCAGCGTCGACCGAAGTGATCCAGCGACCGGTGAGCGCATACTCCATAGAGAGAGCCAACTTTAAACCAGACGTCACGGCGCCAATTTCGCTAGCCTGCGCCCGTGCCACCATTTTCGATTGAGCACGCGCCGCCATCGCTGTAAGCACAGCAATGGCGGCGAACACGAACACCAGCTCGACCAAACCCCGCACGCGCTGGCCCATGTCACGCTCGATAAGGGACGACAGTCGATCGGCTCTGCTGTAGGTCATGGGAACATCTCGGTCCAGGAGCCCAGAAGGAGTCTGGGCAATTCGCCACCACCACCGAGCAAAAAGGCCGCGACCATCAGAAACCCTGTGCCGCCGCCCCACACCGCAAATACACTCAGGATCGCATATCGTGCGGAAAAACCCTGCAGCACCGCAAGCCCACGAACAAGGATAGTGCAGGACAACAAGATAGCCGCAAATTCCATGGCAACAAGCGGGCCCATCGCCCACCAGTTTATGGACGTCACGCGATCCATCTCACCTTTTTCTGTATAGATGTAATCGATATCCACCACGTCCGGCGCAAACGCAAGCAGACTGGGGAGCGCAAATAGCGCAATGGGCAGATTCGCCCAAGCCAGCACCAGCAAAATTTCGGGGACGCTGGCGCGTCCGCCCAGCCGTGCGCCGACACGCTGAATGAGCGAGCCAAATACAAATAACTGAGCGAGTTCGCCAAACGGCCCAAACGCCAGCAAGTTTGACCAGACCCAGCCGAGCTCTTCGGATCCGCCTGGGTCGAGCATCACCATCAGCGGAGACGACACAAATCCGGCCACCACCGGGAGGAACAAGAGCCGATAACCCGGATTGTCATGGGCAATACGCAATACGGTCCGGCCCGGATCGCGCCAGATCGTGAGCGTTGGATAAAACCGAGTCGTTGCGGTCGTCGACACGTCGCTTCCTTGTGCGCGCCCTTTTCGTGCGCTTTCGTCGAATGTCCGGGGTGCGCAGTGTAGCAATCTAATGGCCCTAACAGCAGGCTTACGGCGCACCCGCCGAGGTGGCTATACTCGACCCCAAGCGTGCCGACAGAAGCACGCCCCATCCACTCGGAATCGATCCATGAGCGACCTGAACCCACGCCAGCGGCGCGCCGTCGAGCACGTTGCCACCCCGCTTCTCGTGCTGGCCGGCGCGGGCAGCGGCAAAACCCGCGTGATCACCGAGAAGATCAGCCATCTGGTCAACACCGGCGTGTGTAAGGCAAGCGAGATCATCGCGGTCACGTTCACCAACAAAGCCGCGCGCGAAATGCGCGAGCGCGCTGAGCGGCTGCTGCCGAAAGACCAGCGCAAGGGCCTGCAAATCTCCACGTTTCATACGCTTGGCCTCAAGATGCTCAAAACGGAGTACCGCTCCGCCGGACTGCGTCGGGGGTTTTCGCTGTTTGATGCCAACGACACGCAGGCGCTCCTTAACGACATCCTCAAACGCGACGGCGACGACGACGCCACCAAGGACGCGCAGTGGGTGATCAGCGGGTGGAAAAACCAGCTGTTGTCACCGGAACAGGCGGCCGCCACCGCGGCCGACCCGCGCGAGTCGGGTCTGGCCAAACTGTACGCGGCCTACGAACGCAGCCTGCGGGCGTTTAACGGCGTCGATTTCGACGACCTGATCGGTCTGCCGGTTCAACTCTTGCGTGACCGACCCGATGTCCGGGAGCGCTGGCAATCACGCGTGCGCTATCTGCTCGCTGACGAATATCAGGACACCAACCTCGCGCAATACACCATGCTCCGGCTGCTGGCCGGCCGCGACGGTCGCTTTACCGTCGTCGGTGACGATGACCAGTCCATCTACACGTGGCGCGGCGCCAACCCTGAAAATCTCAACCAGCTCAAAGCCGACTACCCGGAACTCAACGTCGTGAAGCTTGAGCAGAATTATCGCTCGACCGGCAATGTACTGGACGCGGCCAACGCGCTGATCGACCACAACCCGCATTTGTTCGAGAAAAAACTGTGGAGCGCGCACGGCCCGGGCGACCTGATCCGCGTGGTGCGGGCAAAGGACGAGCATGACGAGGTGCACCGGGTGGTGTCTGACCTGATGCTCAAGCGGTTGCAGGGACAGGTGGACTACGACCAGTTTGCGATTTTGTATCGAGGCAATCATCAGGCACGACTGTTCGAACAGGGCTTGAGAATGCAAAACGTCCCCTACCATTTGAGCGGCGGGCGCTCGTTTTTTGAGCGCAGTGAAATCCGCGATTTGATGGCTTATCTCAAGCTGATGGCCAACCCGGATGACGACACCGCCTTCCTACGCATCGTCAACGTGCCGCGGCGCGAGATCGGCGCAACCACCCTGGAGGGTTTGAGCCAGCATGCCCGCGCACTCGACATCAGCCTGTTCGCCGCCATTTTCGAGCCCGGCCTCGACGACCATCTGAACGCTCGCGGCGTTGCCGCGCTCGAGCGGTTTGGTCGCCTCGTTGTCGAACACGGCGATCTGGCCGAGCGCAACGGCCCGCTGGATGCGCTGACAGAGTTGATCGACGCAATCGACTACCGTCGCTGGTTACGCGACTCATCAAAAGACGAACGTGTCTTTGAAAAGCGCATGGACAATGTCACGGCGCTCAAGGAGTGGCTGGAGCGGATCATGAAGGACCACGCCGAGTTTGATCTGGTCGACGTGGTCAACCACATCGCGCTGCTCGATCGGCTCGATGACAGCCGCGAAGCGCGGGCGGGCCAGGTGCGCCTGATGACGCTGCACGCCGCCAAGGGGCTTGAGTTCGACAACGTGTATCTGGTTGGATTTGAGGAGGGCAGCCTCCCCCATCACCAGAATGACGACGGCGACGGTCTTCTTGAGGAGCGTCGTCTCGCCTACGTCGGGATTACGCGTGCGAAGAAGCGCCTGACGCTGACGTTTGCACGTTCACGCAAGCGCTACGGCGAGATGCAGGACGTTGAACCAAGCCGGTTTCTGGACGAACTGCCGGAAACGCTGCTGGAATGGGACGGTGAGAAAAAACAGGTCGACCCGGAATCGCGTCGACGGACCGGAGCACTCGCGCTCGCCGAGCTTCGAGATTTTCTGGCCAACTGACGGAGGACTTCCGTCACCCGTCGGCGTGTACCCGAATCGTCTGCCCGATGTCGTTGAGGATACCGCGTAACGCATCGTAGTCGGGGTGGCGCACGCGCATCCACGCGTTGGCCATGTAGCCGGCCTCCACCGGCTGAGTCGGTGTTCCGGGCTCCGGCATATGCGCGGCCACAATGTCGTTGCCGTATTTGCGACCGATCACATCCACGCCGCTGTAGCCCGTGATGCGGCCGTCACACTCCGGTCGAAGTGCAATCATGCCGGCACTGAAGCGCCGAGACGGTGGGGTGTGCGGCTCGCCGTGCACCAAGGCGCACGCCCATTCAAAATACAAATCAAATTCGTTTGCAGCATTGTAGACATCCCACTGCCCAACGCCCGGCGGACGACAGCCGATCTCGGAAAACTTCAAGCCCTTGGGCCCGACAAACCACTCCATGTGCGTGGCCGATGTGCCGATACCGAGCACCTCGTTGACCTTGCGCGCCATGGCCCGAACCTCTTTGTATCCCGGCTCGCCGATTCGGTTCGTGGTGACCATCTGCGGGGAAATCCAGCGCTCGCGCATCGCCTCCAGAACGTTCGGGTAGTAGTGCGTGGCAAATTCATGAGCAACCTGACCGTTGATGGTGAGTGTGTCCAGAAACCCCTCATGCCCTTCG
>JBCCMA010000208.1:0-4060 GCA_039026595.1 Pseudomonadota bacterium | reverse complement strand
GGACGATTGGGGAGATCGGCGAGCCGAATCAGTCGGCTGAGTGAGTCTGCCGGGGGAGGGCTGACTTTGCGCCGCGCGCGAGTTGCTCGCGCAGCGACGAGTGCAAATCCATACGAATCTCGTTTTTGATGCGCTGCAGCTCGGCGGTGGATAGTGCGCCGCGCGCACTGGTCAATACGACGTGGCTGGCGGCGGCACTCGGGACGGACAGCACCGCCGGTTTTCCGGCCAGCGCAGTGGGGCTGAGTGCGAACGCAGCGGTCACCATGACCGCGCGGAAATCCTTGATCATCAGATCATCTCCTGAAGGTACTGAAGCGCGTAAAGCACGATACGTGCCAATTACAAAAATCACTTATATTCAGTTATTTACGGATTCTCTCTACCGGAATTAAATAGCCAAATTCGGTTAGTTATCAATTTCAGTGTTTTTATTTCTTGAATTTGGTAATTTCCGGGCATGGCTACGGACGCTGTACTCAGTTGGCTTCTGCACGATTCCCCGTTGCTGGTGTGTGTCATCGACGATCTGAATCGGTTCGAGCAGGTCAGCCCCGCTCTGGCGGCCCGGTTGGGTCGGCGGCGCGAGGTCATTATCGGTGAGACGCCGGATGCGTTGTGTACGGCAGAGAGCCGTCAGCGCCTGCAACAGGATTTCCGGCCGATGCTCAGACGCACGGGCAGATTGATGTCGGTGCCCATCGAGTTTGAGTCCGCGGACGGCGTACCCATCGGGCTGCTGGTCAGCAGCGTGCGGCTGCGCAAGGACGAAGCCGGTCATGCGCGGACACTGTCGGTCTTTGAAGACCTTCGCGACGTCGCGAACAGCGTGCGGCGCTTCCGAAATTTCTATCACCTGTCGCCCACCATGCTGCACACGATGGACCCTGAGGGGCGGCTGCTCGACGTGTCGGATCAATGGCTGCGTCGACTTGGCTACGGTCGTGAAGACGTGATCGGCCGAAATGTCCGACATTTTTTATCCGACAGCACGAGGGAGCAGCTGGAAGACGGCCGGCTTACCCTGATTGCTGACGGGCTCGAGTTTTCCAACCACCCCCGAGAAATGGTGGCGCGCGACGGGCGGACCATCGAAGTATTGATGTCAGCGCGCGCTGAGCGGGACGAGAGTGGCGCTGTGAAACGTCTGTATGTCGCAAGCAAGGACGTGACCGAGCGCAATACCAACATGCGCGCGCTGCAAGACGCGCTTGCCGAAAACGCCAACCTGCGGCGCAGGCTTGAGCACGAGCGCGATTATCTGCGCGAGAAAGTCAACGTTTCGATGAACTTCGGACGCATCGTGGGTTCCAGCCCGATCCTGCGTCAATTGCTGTCGCGTATCGAAGCGGTGGCGCAAACGAACGCCAGCGTGTTGATTGTCGGTGAGTCAGGCACGGGCAAGGAACTTGTGGCGCACGCGATTCATCAGGCAGGTCATCGTGCTGGCCAGCCCCTGGTTAAAGTGAACTGCGCGTCAGTCCCCGCCGAGTTGTTTGAGAGTGAATTCTTCGGTCACGTGAAGGGCGCCTTCACCGGTGCCCACCGCGATCGCATCGGTCGGTTCGCGCTGGCCCACGGCGGGACCATCTTTCTGGACGAGGTCGGAGAGATTCCCCTTGAGCATCAGGGCAAGCTGTTGCGCGTGCTGCAGGAGCGCGAATTCGAGCGCGTAGGCGACGATGAAACGCAGACCGTTGATGTGCGCGTCGTGGCCGCCACGAACCGCGATCTGGCCGCCGACGTGCGCGCGGGTCGGTTCCGTGAGGACCTGTTTTACCGGTTGAGCGTCTTTCCGGTCGAGGTGCCTCCTCTGCGAGAGCGTGGTGACGACGTGATTCAGATCGCGGCGCATTTGCTGGACCAGATCGGTCGTGATCTGGGCAAGCCGCAGGGCCATTTATCGGACGCCCAAGTGGATCGTTTGCGCGCGTATCCCTGGCCTGGAAACGTCCGTGAACTGCGCAACCGGCTTGAACGCGCGGTGATCCTTTCGCAGGATGGCCGCCTGCATCTCGAATTGCCCGACGATGTGGCACCATCGACCGTGGCGGCGCGTGACCTCACTCAAACGCCGGATCCAACGACCGTTCTGGATGAGTCGTGCATGCGTGCGTTTGAACGTGACAATCTGGTACGCGCCCTCGAGAGCACGGAATGGCGCGTGGCCGGTCCCGCAGGGGCGGCTGCGTTGCTCGGAATCAAACCCACCACGCTCAACGGACGAATGAGGAAATACAACATCGAGCGACCGCGGCCGGTGCGTGGCAGGCCGCCGCTTCGTTCGGCTGATAAAGAGTCGCAGTTTGGACCCCTTAGTGGACCGTCAAAGTCCGGGTCGATCTCGTAAATTAATTCGGTAGCATTACGTTATGGAAAGAGAGTCCATGGAATACGATGTCGTGATTGTTGGCGCAGGGCCTGCGGGTCTTGGTGCGGCAATCCGACTGCGTCAGCTTGCGATCGAGCACGGCACTGAGCTGAGCGTCTGTGTTCTTGAAAAAGGGTCTGAGGTTGGAGCGCACATTTTGTCCGGTGCGGTGTTCGAGCCGCGGGCGCTCAATGAACTGCTGCCCGACTGGAAAGACCGCGGCGCGCCACTGAACACGCCGGTGACGCGCGACGATGTTTCTTTGTATCGCAGCGAAAGCTCCGCCATTCGTATTCCAGATCTATTTGTGCCCAAGCCGATGCATAACCTTGGCAATTACATTGTCAGTCTCGGCAATCTCTGCAGATGGCTTGGCGAACAGGCCGAAGCGCTGGAAGTTGACGTGTTTCCAGGGTTTCCTGCGTCAGATGTCTTGTTTGACGACGACGGGTCGGTCAACGGTGTCCTCACCGGCGACATGGGAGTCGGCATGGACGGTGAGCAAAAAGACGCGTACGCGCCGGGCATGGCGCTGTACGCCAAGTACACCATTTTCAGCGAAGGCTGCCGCGGGCATCTGGGTAAACAGCTGATCCAGAAATTCGAACTCGACAAGGACGCGTCGCCGCAACATTACGGTATCGGCATCAAGGAGCTTTGGAAGGTGCCCGACGAATTTTTCGAGCCGGGCAGGGTGATTCACGGTGCCGGTTGGCCGCTCGATGAAAACGGCGCATCGGGCGGAGCCTTTCTCTACCACCTGAATGACAACCAGGTGTCGGTCGGATTGATCGCCGACCTGAACTACCGTAATCCGTGGCTCAATCCGTTCATGGAGTTTCAGAAGTTTAAACACCATGCGTCCGTGCGACCGTTGTTCGAAGCCTCCGAGCGCATCGCGTACGGCGCCCGTGCCATCACCAAGGGTGGGCTGAATTCGCTGCCCACCATGCACATGCCGGGCGCCCTGCTCGTGGGCTGCAATGCCGGAACACTGAACGTGGCCAAGATCAAAGGCAGCCATACCGCGATGAAATCCGGCATGCTGGCTGCAGAAACCATCCACGAGAAATTGGCCGCCGACGGGAAGGGCGGTGCCGACCTCGCCACGTTCGATGCCCATTTCAAAGCGTCGTGGTTGCACGATGAGTTGCATCGCACACGCAGCTTTGGCCCGGCGCTGCATAAGTTCGGCGCACTGGCGGGCGGGGCGTACAACTACATTGATCAGAACTGGTTCGGTGGCCGGCTTCCGGTCACGCTGCGCGATGAGCACGCTGACCATACCCAACTCAAGCCGGCGGCTGAGTGCCCCCGGATCGACTACGCCAAGCCCGACGGAAAGGTGAGCTTCGATCGCCTGTCGTCAGTGTTCTTGTCGAGTACCAATCATGAAGAGGATCAGCCCGTTCATCTGACGCTGCTCGCTGATGACGTTCCCATCGTAACCAATCTGAGTACCTATGAGTCACCCGAACAGCGCTACTGCCCGGCGGGTGTGTACGAAATCGTTGATCGCGAGGCCGGAAATCCGCGTTTGCAAATCAATGCGCAAAACTGCGTGCATTGCAAAACCTGCGACATCAAGGATCCGACGCAGAACATTGTCTGGGTTTCGCCGGATCCTTGATGTCGCAGGTTTTGCAATGCACGCAGTTTTGCGCATTGATTTGCAAACGCGGATTTCCG
>JBCCMA010000207.1:0-4069 GCA_039026595.1 Pseudomonadota bacterium | reverse complement strand
GCGCGGCTTACGGAACTTCAATGTCATCCGGTTGGACTCGCCGATCGCTTCCATCTTCGCGCGCTGCTCAGGCTTGTCGCGACTGCCAGACAGTGATGGCGGCAAACGCCACACCATGTCGGCTTCGGAGGGTTGGTCCTTCGGGTTCGCATTAATGTCGCGGCTGCCGACGTACTCGAAGCCCGCCGCCCGCATACGCTCGATCACGTAAGCCTTTTTCAGATAGCCACGTGATCCATTCGCGAAGGCGTCACTGCGTGCTTCCGGAGCCTGATGCTGCACGACGCCGACGATGCCGCCGGGTTTCAGAACGGCGTAGGTTTCCGCCAGAGCGTTGTCCAGATAGCCGCCGTCCTCATTGAACCGTGCGAAATTGTGCAGGGCACGGATGAAGACCACAGCGTCGGCCGATTCAAGCAGTCGCTCGGGCACCGCGTTGAACGCGAAGGCGTCGACGCGCGCACTGTCGGCGCCACGCCACTCCTGTGCCTGTTCCGGCCAGTCGGAGGCCCACGTTTTTTTACCTTCGATGAACTCGTCGTCGAAAAAGCCGAACTTCGGCCACATGTCGAGTGCGTAATCCGCGCCGATGAGTCGGCCGTCGGGTCCAAGATAATCAACGAGGATTTTGCTGTACCAGCCGCCGCCGGGCAGCCCTTCCACCACCGTCATGCCGGGCGCCAGGTCGAAAAACGCCAGCGTCTCGGCGGGATGGCGGGCGCCATAACGCGCCTTGGCCCCGTCCGACTGCCGATCGAGGGCGGCGTCAATACGCGCCTGATCAAAGGCGGGTGTCGGTGCTTGTTTGGTGTCTGCGGTGGTCGCGCAGGCGGTCAGCAGTATGACGCTGCCTGCTGTGGCGGCAATGGTCCGAATACGCATTATGTTTCTCCCGGATCAATCAGGCCCCGGATTGTAGCGAATGCGTCGGCGCTTGGGGTCACAGGCCTGATTGACGGCCCCGCATCCGCCAATTACCTTCTACCCGCCAAAACGAGAGGATCGCGCATGAAGATTGGGGTTCCACGCGAGCGCTATAGCGGAGAGAAGCGGGTTGCGACCACACCGGACGTGGCGCTGCAGTTACAGAAACTCGGCTACGACGTCTGCATCGAAGCCGGCGCGGGCGCGGCCGCGAAATTTACGGACGACGCGTATCGTGAGGCGGGCGTCACCGTTCTTTCCGATGCGTCCGAGGTGTTTGAGCACAGCGACATCATCCTGAAAGTGCGTGGTCCCGAGGATGTTGAACTGGCTCGCCTTCGGTCCGGACAGGTCTTTATCGGCTTTTTGTGGCCCGCCCAGAATGAGCCGCTGCTTGAACAGTTCCGTCTGAGCGGCGTGACCGCGGTGTCCATGGACATGGTGCCGCGTATCTCGCGCGCGCAAAAAATGGACGCCTTGAGCTCGATGGCCAATATCGCGGGCTACCGCGCAGTCGTCGAGGCGTCCCAGCACTTCGAGCGGTTCTTTACGGGGCAAATCACCGCGGCGGGCAAAGTGCCGCCGGCCAAGGTCATGGTCATCGGTGCCGGCGTCGCGGGCCTCGCCGCGATTGGTGCGGCAAAGAGCATGGGCGCGATCGTGCGCGCCTTCGATACCCGGCCTGAAGTCAAAGAGCAGGTGGAGAGTATGGACGCCGAGTTCCTCGAACTGGATTTCGAGGACGATGAGGACGGCGCTGGTGAGGGCGGTTACGCCAAGGTCATGAGTAAGGCGTTCATCGAGGCTGAGATGGCGCTGTTCGCCGAGCAGGCCCGCGAGGTGGACATCATCATCACCACCGCGCTCATTCCCGGGAAGCCCGCACCCCGGCTGATCACTGCCGAGATGGTGGCCTCGATGAAAGAGGGCAGCGTGGTGGTCGATCTGGCCGCCGAGCAGGGCGGCAACTGCGAGTTGACCGAGCCCAATCAAGTGGTGGTGCGCGAAGGCGTGACCATCATCGGCTACACCGACCTGACCAGTCGCCTGGCCACCCAGAGTTCGCAGCTCTATGCGACCAATCTCCGGCATCTGCTGACCGATATGACGCCCGAAAAAGACGGGCAGCTGGTTGTGGACTTTGACGACGAAGTCGTGCGCGGCGCAACCGTGGTGCGTGACGGTGAAATTACCTGGCCGCCACCGGCGCCCAAGCTGTCCGCTGCTCCGCCCAAGGCGGCTCCCGAACCGGCGCCGCCGGCTGCGCCCGAGCCCGAGCGCCCGCCGTCGGTGGTCGGACCGCTGGTCGCCGCGGTGGCCGGCCTCGCGGCACTGCTCGGTTTAGGTCAGGTGGCCCCACCGGATTTCATGGCGCACCTGACGGTATTCGTTCTGGCCTGCTTTGTGGGCTACATGGTGATCTGGAATGTCTCGCCGTCGCTGCATACGCCGCTGATGAGTGTGACCAACGCCATCAGCAGCATCATCATTATCGGTGCGCTGGTGCAGATTGACTCGTCCGAAACGCTGATCGTGGTGCTCGCGGTGCTCGCCGTTCTGATCACCGCCATCAACATCGTTGGCGGCTTCGCCGTGACGCAGCGCATGCTGCAGATGTTCCGCAAATAAGGGTTGCCGAGATGACGCCTGGAATCGTAACGGCCGCTTACATTGCGGCAACCATTCTCTTCATTCTGGCCCTCGGCGGCCTGTCGAATCAGGAAACGGCGCGGCGAGGTAACTACTACGGGATGGCCGGTATGGTCATTGCGCTGGTCGCCACCATCTTCGGTCTGGTCACGCAGAACTACGCGCCGTTGATTATCTCATTGGTGGTCGGCGCCGGTATTGGCTTAAGACTCGCGCAAAAAGTGCAGATGACAGAGATGCCCGAATTGGTGGCGATCCTGCATTCGCTGGTTGGGCTTGCGGCGGTTCTGGTCGGCTATGCCAATTTCCTTGAGCACGATTACACGTTGGTCGGAGCGGCCAAGACAATTCACGATGTTGAGACGTATCTCGGCATTCTGATCGGCGCAGTGACGTTCTCCGGGTCGATCATCGCGTTCGGCAAGCTCTCGGGTCGCATCGGAGGCAATCCGGTGCTGCTGCCCGCGCGTCACGTGCTCAATCTCGGCCTTCTGGTTGCGTCGATTTATCTGGGTTATCTGTTCGTCGTGGAAGCGGCGAACGACGGAGGCATGGTGCCGCTGGTGCTGATGACGCTGATCGCGCTGGCGTTCGGCGTGCACATGGTTATGGCGATCGGCGGTGCGGACATGCCGGTGGTCGTATCGATGCTCAACAGCTATTCAGGCTGGGCGGCGGCCGCCACTGGTTTCATGTTGAGCAACGACCTTCTCATCGTGACCGGCGCGCTCGTGGGCAGCAGCGGGGCGATCCTGAGTTACATCATGTGTCGGGCCATGAATCGCAAGTTCCTGAACGTGATTGCCGGCGGCTTCGGCACCACGTCCGGCGGTGGCAGCAGCGCGGGCGCGGAAGAACAGGGTGAGGTTGTTGCGGTGCAGCCCGAAGAAGTGGCCGAAATGCTGCTCGACGCGAAAGAGGTCATGATCATTCCGGGCTACGGGATGGCGGTGGCGCAGGCACAGCACACGGTCTATGAGATTACGCGCACGCTCAAAGCGAAGGGCGTGAACGTCCGGTTTGGTATTCACCCGGTTGCGGGACGGATGCCGGGACACATGAATGTGCTTCTGGCTGAGGCCAAGGTTCCGTACGACATCGTGTTCGAAATGGAAGAAATCAACGAGGACTTCCCGGACGTCGATGTGTCCGTGGTGATCGGGGCCAATGACATCGTCAACCCGTCGGCACAGGATGTACCGGACAGCCCCATCGCGGGTATGCCCGTGCTTGAGGTTTGGAAGGGCAAAACGTCCATCGTGCTCAAGCGTTCGATGGCAACCGGTTACGCCGGTGTTCAGAACCCGCTGTTCTTTAAAGACAACACGCGGATGCTCTTTGGCGATGCCAAGGAGACGATGGACGCAGTGCTCAAGCTGCTCTGATTCTTGCGCCTCGCCTTAAAGGTGCTCAGGCGGGCCGGCGCCCGGGTCGGGGTGGGCGTTTTGAAAGCCGCTTTCGCCGTCCATGGCACGCTCGGCGCCCGCCATCCCTG
>JBCCMA010000206.1:0-4145 GCA_039026595.1 Pseudomonadota bacterium | reverse complement strand
CGGCGCCCGACTCTTGTCCAGCGCACAATATAGCGTAAACGACGCCGTCTGACCCACTCTCACGGAGTGTTTACAGGCGTTTAAACCCAGTGGCGCGCAGCGGCATCTACATTGTGTTACGAACGCCCGACACGGCTCATCCAGCGCGGCCTATCCGGCGCGCGACAGCATCGCGGATTCGTCGGCCCAGTGAGTGTGGGGCGCCCAGCCACAGGTAATGCCACCTTGCCAGCGTTGCGCGGAAACGACTGTTACCCGAATACACGGTTGCAGGACTGCGGTTTGAGTGCAACGGCGATGTGTCCACACCGTTCACGCCCACAAATTGCGCCAGTGTTTCGGCGTTGTCGCCGTTCTCCCAGCACAGTTCAAGCAGATCATCCGGGCGGTGTTCAAAGTACGCGCGCACCGATGCATTGTGGGCTTCATAACGGGTCACAAACTCCGACTTGTGTCCGTGCGGCCGTGCGAAGCCGTACACCGTTTTTTCAAACAACGGCATGGGACCAATTCGAACGGCCATATTGCACAAGCTACGGAACCACGTATCACTCGACGCGCGGGTCGTCAGTACAAACTTCACATCGTCGAAACGCGCGTCGATTTCCTCGTAAAGAAGCGGCCACGGCCAGTCCTCAAAGCTGTCGTGTTGTTCAACGATCGCCATCAGTGCGTCGATGTCGCCGGCCTCATACAGGCGGAACGCTGGCGACTCACGTGTTGTGTTTGAATCGTACGACCGGTTTCGATATCCCCACCGCGCGAGGTAATGGCCCAGCGTCTTGGTGCCGGTCTTGTTCAGGCCGATGCCGACGATCTTGGTCTTGGGTGAGGCCGGATGCCCAACTGTGTCATTCGTCATTTGATGCTTTGGCTGGCGTGGTGGCGTCTGCATTACGGGCATCGGTGTGCTCGAGGACGGCGTCTTGCGATATGCCCGCCTGCCCGAGTTCGATAATCGCAGACAGAACATCGACATGGCCCTCGCGCAGCAACGCGCTGTACTGCGTGCGACAAACGGTCCACGTCGCGCCGATTACGCCGAGATAGATCACGTTCATCACAACAGCGTAGCTGAGGGCGTCGCTCAAGGGTTCGAACCAGTCGGGTAAGGACAGGCCGGTGATGCCCCGCAATACGCCGGCCACGATTGGGCCCACGATGCCGATCTCGAGGAGGACCAGCGTAGTGACCCAGACCATGATGCGGAAAACGAACAAGCGCAGACACAGTTGCGTGAGCGCACGTCCCCAGTTGCGGCTGTAGCAAAGGGTGGCCACCGCGATAATCAGGGCGGCGCACAAACCGATCGAATGGGTCAACGCAATCAGCGCATGATTCAAGCCGCCGACGAACCCGCCGTCTTCGACCGGGCGCATCGCCGAGGTCACACCTGACCAGACGGCGACGAGTAATAGTGATGGACCCAGCGACGCCGCCAGCCATGGAAAATCGCCTGCGCGGGCCTTTCCGCTTCGAAACAGAAAGCGGCGAAAAATAACAGCATGGGCAATGCCGAGTGCGACCGCAGGCCAACTGATATCGTCGAACAGGGGAAACTGCGGGATGAGCGGCGTGACGGCCAGCCCAACGGCGAGGCCGCCCAGCGCCAAAAAAATGAGCCGGAAAAGGACAGCGGCTCGGCGTTGACCGGTGCCGTAGACGGTGCCGAGGCGATCGTCCGTCGGATCGTTGTTGAACGCGCGCCGCGCCGCGGGGTACATATCCGCGAATCCATCACGCGCGAGTCGGGCCAGCCAGCGAACGTTATACATGGGTGCAGTTCGTCAGCTTGTCACAGACGGGACAGGGGGCTGTGGCACCGCCCCATCTATCTCAATCCATATGTTGACG
Source organism: Pseudomonadota bacterium (assembly GCA_039026595.1). Lineage (GTDB taxonomy): Bacteria > Pseudomonadota > Gammaproteobacteria > Steroidobacterales > JBCCMA01 > JBCCMA01. The sequence continues at coordinate 2,291 of JBCCMA010000206.1, read as the reverse complement.
GCTCGCGCCAGCACGTCACCGCTTTCGTTGCGCAGGGCCACTGCGGTTGTGCGCTTGCGGCCTTCCCGAGCCAGCGCCCAGGCGTCGACCACCAGTTGATCGCCGGGACGCGGCCGATCGATCACCTCTGCGTGCATACGACCCAATAACGCCACGAGCTGTGGGTCACGCAACGCGAAGTAGCTGGGGCAATCCAGCGCCGCGTAAAGGAAGACATCGGCGATCCGTCCGTGCTCGTCGGCCAGCGACGCCGCAGGGCACCACGCCGCTGTCACGCGTTCCTCAAGCGGCGCGGCAAACAGTCGCAGGCCGTCACCTTCGCGGCGCTCGGGCCCGCAGACAAAGCACGTCGGGAAGGCGTGACGTGTGAATCCGGCAAAGCTCGCCTCGGCTGCGCGCGTACGGTCGATATCCACGGCGATGCGATCAAGTGTGCGGAAAGGGGTTGCGTCCAGCGGCTCAATCACGGCTTCCCCGATACGATGGGCGCCGCAATCGAGCGACACCGCCTTTTCATCGCCGGTAAGTTGCATCGCTACGCCCAGCGGCGGTGGCGCGCGCAACGTGACCTTGGCCGGTCCGTCGATCCGGCGGGCGAGGTGACCGACGGTGACACCGCCGTTGCCCGAATCGGGCGGCCCGCAAAAGCGGGCGTCAAGGGTGACGGACTCGTTTATCATGCGCTCGATCATAACAGTGAAGGGAAGGCTCAGAATGTCTGAATTCGAGAGCGTGGTGTACACGCCGGGTGACCGTGTTTCCGTAGTGACCATCGCGCGACCGGAGGCCATGAACGCGTTCAACGCGGCGCTCCGGGCCGAGTTGCCCGTGGCTCTTCAGGCGGCGGCAAAAGACCAATCGCGCGCCGTGGTGCTCAATGCGCAAGGTCGCGGCTTCGGCGCCGGGGCAGATTTGAAAGAGGGTCTGGCCGAGTCGCTTACCCTACAGCTTAACGACGAATACCGGCCGTCGTTCGATGCCATTGAGCAGTGTCCAAAGCCCGTTATCAGCGCGATCCACGGCGCCGCGGCGGGCATCAGCCTGTCGCTGGCGCTGTACTGCGACCTGACCGTCATGGCGGACGATGCGTTCCTGCTCGCCCCTTTCACGACCATCGGGCTGATCCCTGACGGCGGTGCCCATTTTCTGTTTGGTCGCGCCATGGGCTACAAGCACGCTTTTCAGGCACTGGTCGAGGCTGATCGCATCAGCGCCGCCGATGCGCTGGAATACGGTCTGATCAACCGCACGGTGCCGGCCCATCTGTTGGAGCAGACGACGCTCGATTGGGCGGACAGTTTTGTCGACCGCGCGCCGCTTGCGGTGGCGGCGATCAAGACCATCCTGCGATCAGCGATGAGCAGCGATTACGATACGGTGTATCGCGCCGAAGCAGACGCACAGCAAACCTGCCGCCTGAGCGAAGATTGTGCTGAGGGCATCGCCGCGTTTCTCGGCAAGCGAAGCCCGACGTTCAAAGGTTGCTGAAGCGCCGCTCAGGCGGGGTCGACAGGGAGGTTGGCGGCGTCCCATGCGGCGAAACCGCCATCGACATTGAAAACGGTTTCCATGCCGTGCTGGTGCGCGATGATGGCCGCCTGTAACGAGCGCCCGCCGAGCGCGCAGGTGAACGCAATCGGTTTGTCACCACTGGCCTTTGCGATCGATTCGATCTGTTGAACGAAGTCGGTGTCCTGTAGCGTGGCGCGATGTGCACCGGCGGGCACGCCGGTCTGGCCCCATTCTTCCTGCGTCCGCACGTCGATCAGCGTGATGTCGCCGGACGAGCGGCGTTTGTGGGTGTCCTCAACCGTTAGGTGGGGGATGCCCGATTCGTATTCTTGGGTCGTCAAGGTTCTGGTACTCCGTCTAAAAATTGTCGTCGGGATTGACCACACGCCACACGCCGCGGCCCCGCGGATCGCTGCCGCCTTGCCATGAATCGCCGTCGCGAAGGAGGATCTGCAGGTCCCCGAACGGCCAGTCGTGCGCGTGTGCGTCGTAACCCATTGCGTTGAGCTCGCGAAGCAGAGCGGCTGGAAGCTCCGTCGCCGTGCTGAAAAATATCTCGTCGCGGGGCAGAAGCTGGTGGTGATAGCGCACAAGAGCGGCGGCCTGATCCGGGGTCATGCCGTGGTCCAGCACGTTCAGGATGCCGTGAAAGACGGTGGAGATGATCGTCGAGCCGCCCGGTGACCCCAGAACGTGCTGGACCACGGCATGACCCCGGATCAGGCCGCCGCTCTTGTGCGCTATCACCACCAGCTTCTGCCCCGCGACGAGATATTTTT
>JBCCMA010000205.1:0-4146 GCA_039026595.1 Pseudomonadota bacterium | reverse complement strand
GTTCTGTCGAGATTCCACAGGAAGCGTTTCTCGCGGTACTTCAGGTCGGGTCCAAAAAATAGTCTGGTGGAAACAGTGACTCATCTCACATTTATCGAAAATACGTGTCCCGCTATCGTCGGGTCGCGGGCATTCGGTGCGGGCGCACCGTACTCTTCACGCTACGGCAACGGCAAGCAGTAGGAGTGCATTAATGATGCGACATCGACAACAAGGCATGACCATGATCGGCTGGCTGATTGTGCTCGTGATCTTCGGGCTGTTCGCATTGGCGGCCCTGCGACTGGTCCCGATCTATCTCGAACAATTCCGCGTGTCGTCGTCCCTGGACGCGCTGAGCGCCGAGATGACAGAACCGGTGTCCCGGAAAAAAGAAATCTCAACCTTCTTGTCCAAGCGGTTCGATGTCGAGTCGATACGTGCGATACAGCCACAGGACGTCACGATCGAACGCAAGGATGATCATTGGCTTGTCCGCGCGACTTATGATGCGCGCGCCCCGTACATCGGGTCCCTCCATTTTATTGTCACGACGGACAAGAGTGTCGAGATACCGAGATAATGCGTAACCGCGAAGAGTTGGCGACCCGGCTTGGGTACCGCTTTCTCGATCCGACTCTGCTGGACGAGGCGCTGACCCACCGCAGTGCGCGCGGCCGCAACAACGAGCGGCTGGAGTTTCTCGGCGACGCCGTCCTTGGTGCGGTCATTGCCGCACGGCTTCACGATCAGGCGCCAGACGCCAGCGAAGGGGATCTGAGCCGACTGAGAGCGTCCCTGGTCAAACGTGAGTCGTTGGCGAAAGTGGCGGCTGAGTTGTCGCTGGGCGATTATCTTTCGCTGGGCGGCGGAGAATTAAAAAGTGGCGGTTTTCGTCGCGCGTCCATCCTCGCGGATGCGCTGGAGGCCATTATCGGCGCGGTGTTTCAGGACGGCGGATTCAGTGCTTCGGAAGAGGTCATCGACCGACTTTTTCACGACCGCGCGCGCCGGGCGATCGCTCGCGGTGCAAATAAAGACGCAAAGACCAGATTGCAGGAGACGCTACAGAAAATGGGCCTTGAGCTCCCCGAATACGAAGTCGCGAATGTGAGTGGCGCCGATCACGATCGGCTGTTCCGCGTAGTCTGCGCCGTCCCGCAGCGCGCGCTATCGGTGGACGCCGAGGGCAGCAGTCGTCGCCGCGCGGAGCAACGCGCAGCGGCCGCCATGCTGGAGTGCCTGGCCAGTGACTGAGCGCACGGAGACGGTCTGCGGTTTTGTCGCCCTTGCCGGTCGTCCCAACGTCGGCAAATCCACGCTCACCAACGCCCTTGTCGGGCAGAAGGTCAGTATCGTCACGCCGAAGCCGCAGACCACCCGGCATCGTATTCTGGGCGTGCGAAATCAGGGGCACGCGCAGATTCTTCTGGTGGATACGCCGGGTATGCGTCGTGGACGGCAGAACCTCATGGGCCAGACCATGAATCGCAACGCCGACACGTCGATCGCCGATGCGGATCTGTGTTTGCTGATGATCGACGATACCGGGTTAAATAAACCGGATCGTCATGTGCTCAAGCGCATTGCGGACTACGGCACGCCGTGCATTGCGGTGGTCAACAAGCTCGACCGTGTCCGCGATAAATCGCGGTTGCTGCCCATTCTCGACACGCTTGCAGAGGCCCACGAGTTTGCAGCGCTGATTCCGATCAGTGCGCGTACCGGCGACAACCTCGACGTGTTGCTGGGGGAGATCGTCTCGCGCCTTCCGCAGAGCCCGTGGTTGTACCCGGCCGACCAGATCAGTGACCGGGACCTCGCCTTCCGTGCCGCAGAGCTGGTTCGCGAGAAACTGATGATGGCGCTCTCCGAGGAGGTCCCGTACGGGCTGACGGTGGATATCGCTCGTCTGGTCGAGAACGACGAGGGTTATGAGATTCACGCGACGATCTGGGTGGGAAAGGACAGTCAGAAACCGATGGTCATCGGGAAGAACGGTCACGTTCTCAAAAAGGTCGGCCGCGCCGCACGCATTGAGCTGGCGCGGGCCCTCGATAAATCTGTGCACCTCGAACTGTGGGTGAAGATCAAGCGGCACTGGGCGGATCATGAGCGAAGCCTCGCTGCGCTGGGGTACGACGTGGGTGGCTGATTGGCGATGACACGTGAAACGGTCGCTCTCCAGCCAGCCTACGTTTTGCATCAGCGCGCCTTTCGCGACACATCGCGCATCGTTGATTGCCTGACCCCGGAGCACGGCCGCGTGGCGCTGGTTGCCCGCGGCGTGCAACGACCACGCTCGCCGCTGCGCGCCGTGTTAATGCCGTTTGCGCCGTTGACCTTATCGTGGGTTCGTCGCGGTGAGCTCGGTACGCTGACGGCGGCCGAATCGGTCGGTGCCCCCCTTTCCATCGCAGCGGACGCGATCATGTCCGGTTGGTATATCAACGAGTTGATTCTGCGTCTTGTCCAGAGTCACGATGTCCAGACGGAGATCTTTGCGCTTTACGCGCGCACGCTGAACGAGCTTTGCGCCACCGTGGAACCAGCCATGGTGCTGCGCCCTTTCGAGAAATCGCTGCTTGATTTGCTCGGGTACGGTCTTGCGCTGACGACCGAAGAAGATGGCAGCACGCCCGTGGAGCCGGGGCAGCGCTATCGGTATCGAACGGGACGCGGTCCGCAGCGGACCGGAGCCGGCGATGGCGGACCGCTGGTCGTTAGCGGCGAGGTACTGTTGAACATGGCGGCGGATCGTTTCGATGATCCGGCTACCGTCTCAGCGTCCCGGTCCATACTCAGCGCCGCACTCAATGAGCAGCTTGGCGGTCGTGAGCTGCGCGTGCGAGACGTGGCTCGCGATATGCAGCGTGTACGTCAAGACCCGGCCCAGAGCCTGAGTCAAGGCCCGCGAGACAGCCAGAATCAGGACGGGAGCGGGGCTTGAGTCTTTTTGGAATCGGTATCGATCTTATCCGCATCGAGCGATTTGATGCGGCCATCGCCCGACACGGCGACCGCTTCGCGCAGCGCATTCTGATGCCGCAGGAACTGGCTGGCTACGCCGATCGTCGCTTCAAGGCACGCTATCTCGCCATGCGTTTCGCAGGCAAAGAAGCGGTGGCAAAGGCACTTGGGACGGGGTTTGCCCACGGCATCTGGGTGCGTGATATCGGAATTGTGCACAACACTCGCGGCAAACCGAATGTCATCTTCTCTGAGCGAGGTCTTGGTGTGTGCGCGGAGCTGGGTGTGGGCGTCTGCCACGTCTCGTTGTCGGACGAGGCCGGTATCGCCATGGCGTACGCTATTGCTGAACGTGCTGGCGAGGGCGCGAGTCCAACGCGTTGATGTTCTTGTCGAGCTCGTCCAGCAGGGACTTTCGGGCCAGTGCCATGGCCTCGGCGTGCGCCACCCGGGCGGCGGCCTCAAGGTCGCCCGCCGCCTGAGCGAGTGCCTTCAATCGACCGATGGCGGCTGCACCGTGCGTGCGATGAGCGAGTTCGTACATCTGCTCTGCGTTCAGTGTGGCGTCGCGAAGAGTCGTTCGATAGGCGCGTAAGTCCTGCGCCAGAGCGCTTGGCGCGATCGGGGACACATCGATGTCCGACTGGTTATCCGCATCGTCGGTGCCCGAAGGCGCGGGCATTCGTCGCGGCCGACCAATATGCGCGAGAAGACGCGCGATCGGGGCCGGCTTGATCAGGCATTCGTCGAAGCCCGCAGCGGCAAGACGGCGGCGATCGTCGTCAAGCGCCGATGCGGTCAGCGCAATGATCGGTGCATCGGTGTTGGCGCCGGCATCGCGCAACTGACGTGCGGCCTCCTCGCCGCTACACACCGGCATGCGGGCGTCCAGAAAAATGGCGTCGAAGCGGATATTGCGGCCCAGCCGTACGGCCTGTGCGCCGTCGGCGCACGCACTGACCTGTACACCGTACTGGGCCAGCACCGCCTCAAGATACTGACGATTCAAGGCATCGTCGTCGGCGATCAGCACTCGCGTACCGCGTACGCCCGGGCCGCCCGCCATAATGTCGTGCGCATCGTGTCGCAGATCGTCCGGTACGTCGACTCCGAGACGTCTTGCCATAGTTGGTACTACTCTGGACTCTTTTAGAACTTTTTTGAAATTGATTTCAGCTTCATCATATTTTTCTTCTT
>JBCCMA010000204.1:0-4205 GCA_039026595.1 Pseudomonadota bacterium | reverse complement strand
GAAGTCCAGCACGGTTTCGCCGTCCCCATCCGGGGCCGCTGAATACAGGAATCGCCCGGCGCCGTAGGTGTCGTCGCGATTGGTCCGGTCGCCGAATATGAAGAACAGCTGGTCACCGGAGTCGTACGCTTCAAGTTCATGTTTCTGGCCGTCCAGCTCGAACCGGACGGTGCCGCGGACCGTCGGGCGATAGTCGAGGCCTTCGATCACGGTCCCGACACTGGCGGTTCGGGGCTCGTCGTAAAGCTGCATCGTGCCGGTGACCCGCAGATTCGGGTCGACGTTGTAGTACGGCAGCGGACCGAACTGCGCTACGAACGGATGCTCGAAATCCCGCACCCGCACCGCGCGTCGCCCGGCACGTTGAATAACGGTCCAGGCGAGGGAGCCATGCGTGATCATCACCGGCGCCTCGGTAGTGTCATCCGCGATCAAAATGCGCGTGACCGGGACACCGTCGTGGCGCACATCGACGCCGGCCTGGGCCGACATCCGGATGCCGTCCTCACCCACATCGAACGTACCGATGACATCGGCCGCATCGCCGGGCAGCACGATGTCGTTGTCTGGCGCCGAGCCGAACGTGTGGCTGCCTGACTTGAGCCAGTACAGTCCAACCTGATTAAGAAACCCGGTGGGGGCTTTAAGGCGCTCCAGGCGACCGGCTCGCCATTGCAGGATCTCCGCTTCATGGGCCTTGGCATCGAACGCGGGCCTTTCCTGGCTGCTGCATGCGACGAGCACCCATAGCGCGACGACGGAAAGAAAGAGCCTATTCATTTCAGCACCTGAATGCCCAAGATCGACGCTCAGCAACGAACTTGCCAAATCGCGGCTGCGTCGGAAGCAATGCTTGGTCGCGAAAACCACCGAACCAGGCTGTACGACATCGCACCCAACGCGGCCGAGCAAAGCAGCGAAACGCCGACGACGCCGCATATGGTGATGACCGGCAGTTCAATGAAAGGCCCGCGACTTGGGCCAAGCAGAGCTATCGCATCAGCCACGGTCTCGCTATCCCGCTCGAGTACGCCGCACATCGGCGCCCTGTATGCGCCTGGTATGCTTGAGCGACTTGCAAACACAAGACCGCCTCGCTCGTCCATTAGCGTGTGCTGAAACCCGAGCAGCTTTATCGTCGGCGGTACTATCCCTTTCCAGACCCGCTCAACGCGAAAATCATCTTGACCTGGTCCACTTTTGCGATCAGATGCCGGGCGTCCGTACAGCACGACATCAAAATAACCGAGCGCCTTTTCAACTCGCGACTCGATAGGTTCGCGAATCTCTGCACAACAGGCCGACGCCGTCACGGCGTTACCAAGCGTGAGAATAGCCAGAAAAACGGTGAGTGGTCTTTTCATAGATCGTAATACAAACATCGTGGCCTCGACGAGAAACCCGAAACGCCCACGGCGGGGCAGTAACGACCTCAAGCGTCTCGTCACTTCAACAGAGAATACACCAACGGCTCAATGACACCGCTAAGATTGTTCGCGTCATCCATCTTGACGAGAAAATTTGAGGCCATTCGGCAAGAGCCAAACGGATACTCATCAAGTGCTTATTGCGTTAGCCCAACAATTGCGGTGTATTTGACGTAGGTTCAAGCCAATGGAATTTCTGAAATGACGAATGCCAGAGTCGGAATAATCTTGATCGCTGGAACCCTGCTGTCAACACTGACCGTCGCATCGTGGAGCACCGACACCGATCGCGCCGCTGTCGAGCGGGTGCTGGCGGTCATGGACGACGCAAGCCTGTCGCCGGCGCAGAAGCTTGGTGTCTACGAAAGCAACGCCGTGATCATGGCGCCCGATGCGGCTCCAATTCGCGGGCACAAGCAGCTTCTTGACCATCTGACCGACGCGGCGCCCGGGCCAGGCGTGAACCTGTCGCACTTCGCCCGCGAAATCACGCGCCACGGCGATCTTGTGGTCGCCGAAGGCGGGGTGCGCGGCGAATGGCGCCAAACTCCGGACAGCGCGCCGGTGCAGTTTGCAACGAACAATCTGATCCTGTTGCGCGCTGACGACGATGGCAGACTCAAGGTCTGGAAGGTCGTCTATAACGCGGCGCCGGTTAAGGACGCACAAACGCCTTGAGACAAGTCGTGCACAACGCGAGGCCGAGAGCGTGAGATGGACGCGGTCGCGGTTGGTTGGTGTTGGCGCAGCGGTGATCGCGCTGGCGATCGCGTTCGCCGTGACGTCGCCGGACGACAACAACAGGGCTCCGCCCGCAGGCACTTCCAACGACCAATCCACCGCCGTGGAATTGCGGAACAAGCCTGACCCGTTTGGCGCTGAGGTACCTGCGAGCACCGCGATCCAGCCGACAGCGGCGGAGGCCACGTTAGCCCAGGGGGCAGGAACCGCCAGCGCGCCGACCGCAGAGGAAGACTGGGACGCACCCTGCACGTGCTGGGACAACTGGCTCGTCGAACGGATCGCGATTATTGAAGCCACCAGGGAGAGCGAGTCCGTCGACATCTCGTGGGCGTACGAGACCGAGCAGTTGCTGACGCAGTACTTCAAAGATCGACAGGACGCGGACGAACTCGAGATCACAAGCATTGAGTGCAAATCGACCTATTGCACGATCAACGCGAACGTCGCGGCCGCCGCCGTTTCCGAAGCAAATCAGATGATCCGCCAGGCGCTGAGCGAACCGTGGAGCACGTTCAAAAGAAACACACAAACCCGATCTTCTGATGCCGTGAAGGGCCGAATCGCGTTCAGCACCCTGATCGAGCGGAAAACGCTGCCCGATGACTACCCGCGAACGGCGCTTCCGGCTCCGCCGACGGCCGAAGCGTGTCCTTGCTCGACGCCACAATGGCGCGCACGAAAGGAAGCGCATGAGAGAGCGCTGCGGGCGGCTGAACCCAAAGATCCGGACTGGGCTTATGCCGTGGAGCAGCAGCTGCACCAGTTGATTTCGGAACACCCAAGAGCCGTTGAGCTCCAGGTCACCACGGTCGACTGCCGGACCACGTTTTGCGAAATCAAGGCGACCGCTCTTTTAATGCCGGCGCTCGATGCGTTCAATAAGGTCATCGATCGCGCAAGTCTCTCGCAACGCTTCGACCTTTCGGCCGAACGTCAGACCACCACTGAAACCGATGGCACGCTACAGATCATGGCGAGGCTGCGGCGGCGATAGCGATGGCGGACCGCGCTGCGCGATAAGCAAAAAAGCCAACCACCGCAAGGTGATTGGCTTTTCGATCTGAATGGCGCGCCTGGACGAAGCAACTTCGAACCAAATATTCGAAATTCTTCAGGACTGGGAGGCGCAGCTTTCTGCTCTATCGGACTCCAGCCCCGATCCCTAACTGACTGAATATCAATAAGCTCCGGCTCGACTTTGGTCAAGCCTGACGATCTCAAATTTCAAACATCACGCAAGAGCGTTGTTTCCCACGAAGCAGCGCTCTTTTTTTTATTCTATGGAAAGGAATCCACACCATGACCAAACAGACCGATCCATCGCCGATCTGCTTCCGTGTAACCGCGGAAGAACGAGCGCTTTTGTTGCAGGCAGCTGGAAATCGTTCAATCAGCGACTACATTCGTTGCCAACTCTTCGGCGAAAGCGCGCGATCGCACAAAACAACAAGCCGGCATGCTGCCGAGCGGTGTCGCGCGCCAGCGCAATTCCTCGGGACATTTTGTAATCCCCCCGGATTTTAGTCGAGGTTTTGAGTAGAGACTTTTATGATGATCGCAGAAGGAGCGAAGCATGAAGAAGTCTCGATTTACCGACCGCCAGATCCTGGCGATTCTCAAGCAACACGAGGGCGGGGTGCCGGTGGCCGACCTGTCCCGTGAGCACAACGTCAGCACGGCGCTGATTTATCAGTGGCGCGCCAAGTACGGCGGCATGGACGCCTCGATGATAAAGGAGATCAAGGAGCTTCGGGCCGAGAACGCCCGACTCAAGAAGATGTACGCCGAAGAGCGCATCAAGGCGGAGCTCCGCCAGGAGGCGCTTGAGGGAAAGCTCTAAGGCCATCTCGACGCCGAGAGATGGCCAGGAATGTCGTGTCGCGTGACGGCATCAGCGTGCGTCTGGCGTGTCAGGCGTTCGCCATCAGCGAGACCTGCTACCGCTACCAGCCCAAGCTCGACAGCGAGAATGCCGAGGTGGCCGACTGGCTGCTGCGTCTGACGCAGGCGCATCGCCGCTGGGGCTTCGGCCTG
>JBCCMA010000203.1:0-4340 GCA_039026595.1 Pseudomonadota bacterium | reverse complement strand
GTGCCATCCGGTGTGTCGTAATCCGTGCCGAAAATAAACAGCTTTTCGCGCAGACCCAGCGCGGCCTCGCAGGCGACCTTGGTCAGCAGGGTGGCCTTGAGCGTGGACTGACCGATGCGACCCTCCGGATCACTGCCGGCGACGTTGAAGTACCGAAGAATCACGTACTTCATGCCGCCAGCGGCACCGAGGTCCTTTAGCATGGCCTCGCTCATGAGTTTGGACATGCCGTAAGGATTGATCGGCGCGGTCGGCGAATCCTCGGTGATGGTCGGATGATCCGGAATGCCGTAGACCGCCGCGGTGGATGAGAAAATGAAGCGCTCGACCTCCGCGTCATGGCAGCACTCAAGCAGCGCGCGCGTCGCGCAGGTATTGTTGCCGTAGTACTTCAGGGGGTTTTCAACCGATTCCGGCACGATGGTGTGAGCCGCAAAGTGCAGAACCGAGCGGACGTTGTAGTCCGAGAGAATCTGCCGCACCAGCGCCTGATCCCCGGTATTGCCGCGGATCAACTCGCCGTGCAGCACGGCGTGGTCAAAGCCCGTACTAAGGTCGTCCAGAATCACCACAGGCACCCCGGCCTCCCCAAGCTGTCGGACGACGTGGCTGCCGATGTAACCGGCGCCGCCGGTCACGAGCGTGTGCTGTTTGCCCAAGGTGATGGTCTCCGGATCGTGTTAACTCACTGCCGGCCGCGTGCCAGCGCCGCGAACGCTACTATAAATTGACGGCCAGTGGTGGGTCCTGCATCGCACTTATCTGCTCCTTCAGCGTCAGAATGAGGTCCTGCCAGTAGCGGGGTTCTGCAAACTGCCCAAACGCCAGCGGAAACGCCGGATCCTCCCACCGCTCTGCGATCCACGCGGCGTGACGCAGCACGCGCAGCGTCCGCAGAGGCTCGATCAACCCGACCTCGGCAACGGGGAAGGGACGAAACTGCTCGTAACCCTCGACGATGTCGGCCAGCGCCTGCTCCTCGTAGTCGCGGTCCCCCGACAAGAACATCCAGAGGTCCGCGCACGCCGGGCCGGTGCCGCAATCGTCGAAATCGAGCACGGCGGGCCCGTCATTGGTCCAAAGGATATTGCCCGCGTGCAGATCGCCGTGGATGCGTAATGGACGGTACACGCATTGTTCAAATGCGGCCTCGACGCACTCTGTCGCCGCGGCGCCCGCGCTGTCCAGCGCGACCAGCAGATCCGGCGGCACCTGCGGACAACGAACGAGTCGGTGCATGGCGGCGTGCCCGTGTGTGTCCACATCCACCGTTGGCCGGTCTCGGAACGACGTCAATGCCCCCACGTTGTGCATCCGTGCCGCGAATCGGCCCAGGAGTCGGCGATGATCGGGGTCATCAAAGGACGGTGGCCGCCCCACGGTTTGCGCATACAGCGAAAAGCGATACGGACCGTCCTCGATTACGGTGTCCCCGTGCTCGTCAGCGAGCGGCACAATGACGGGCAAATCCGCGTCCAGCAGCTCTGCACAGAAATGATGTTCCTCAAGGATCTGATCGGTCGTCCAGCGATGGGGGCGATAGAATTTGGCAACAAGCGACGGCTGCTCAACCCGTCCGACCAGATACACACGATTCTCATAACTGGCCAGTGCCTGCAGCCGGCCGTCGCATCGGTGGCCAGCGCGCTCGATGGTATTGAGGATGGCGTCCGGCCCAAGCGACCGAAAGGCGCTGGCTTGATCGACACTGTGCAATGTGGTCATCGTGGAGACGGTTCCGAGTTATTTGGCGGCGTCGCGGTTATACTCCGCGCCCATGCCAGCACACCTTCGTAATATCGCCATCATCGCACACGTCGATCATGGCAAGACCACACTTGTCGACCAGCTTCTTCGCCATGCCAAGGGCGCTGATCAGCGCGTCGAATTGCCTTCGCGGGTTATGGATTCAAACGATCTCGAGCGCGAGCGCGGGATCACAATCCTGTCCAAGAACACCGCTATCGAATGGGGCGAATACCGGATTAATCTGGTGGACACGCCGGGTCACGCTGACTTCGGGGGCGAGGTCGAACGCATCCTTTCCATGGTTGACGGGGTGTTGTTGCTGGTCGATGCGGTTGAAGGACCGATGCCGCAAACGCGGTTTGTGACGCGCAAAGCGTTTGATCACGGCCTGCGCCCGATTGTTGTGATCAACAAGATCGATCGTCCGCAGGCGCGACCTGACTGGGTGCTTGACCAGACGTTTGATTTGTTTGATCGGCTGGGCGCCACCGAAGAACAGCTCGACTTCCCGGTGGTGTACGCGTCCGCACTGAACGGACTGTCTGGCGTCGATGCCGCGGACCTGAAGTCGGATATGGACGCGGTGTTCGAGACGATCGTCGCCGCGTGCCCGTCGCCGTCTGTGGACGCCGAGGGCCCCTTCCAGATGCAGGTGTCGTCGCTCGACTATTCCAGTTACGTGGGTGCCATCGCGATCGGTCGGGTCGCGCGGGGCAGCGTGCGGCGCAACGCCTCCGTGCGCGTGGTGGACGCAGACGGGTCCGAACGTAATGAGCGCATCACCCAGATACTCGGGTTCGCCGGTCTTGAGCGCGTCGAGATTGACGAGGCGCGCGCCGGGGATATCGTAGCCATCGCCGGGATCGAGCGCCCGCGCATTTCGCAGACGTTGTGCGATCCGGATCAGGTTGAGGCCTTGCCGGCGCTGACCGTCGATGAGCCGATGGTCAACATGGTGTTCGAGACCAACGACAGCCCCTTCGCTGGACGCGAGGGCGAGTACGTCACCTCGCGCCAACTGCGCGATCGGCTCGAACGCGAGACGCTGCATAACGTCGCGTTGCGTGTAGACGACACGGACAGCCCGGAGCGGTTCAGTGTGTCGGGTCGGGGCGAGCTGCACTTGTCCGTTTTGCTCGAAACCATGCGACGCGAGGGTTTTGAGCTGGCGGTGTCTCGCCCGCGTGTGATTCAGAAAGAGATCGATGGCGAACGCCACGAGCCCGTTGAGCGGTTGGTGGTGGATGTGGAAGCCGAACACCAGGGCGCCATGATCGAGGCGCTGGGTGACAAGGGGGGTCAGCTGATCGATTTGGCGCCTGACGACCGAGGCCGGGTGCGGCTGGAATATCTGATGCCTGCGCGCGGATTGATCGGATTCCAGACGCGGTTCCGCACCCTGACCTCGGGGAGCGGCCTTATGAACCACGTCTTTGACCACTTCGCGCCCGTGCGTGAGGACGCAAACGCCGAGCGTGAACATGGCGTTCTCATTTCTAACACCACCGGCAAAGCGCTTGGTTTTGCGCTGTTCAATCTGCAGGAGCGCGGGCGTCTTCTCGTCGGGCCGGGCGCGCAGGTGTATGAAGGTCAGATCGTGGGTCGCAACCGCCGGGACAACGACCTGACGGTTAACCCGACCAAAGGGAAACAGCTCACCAATATTCGCGCATCGGGTAGCGACGAAAAGATTCGTCTGACCCCTGCGTTGGAGTTGTCGCTGGAGCAGGCGCTGGAGTTTATCGCCGATGATGAGCTCGTCGAGATCACGCCCAAAGAAATCCGGCTGCGCAAACGCTACCTGAAAGAGTACGAACGCAAACGCGCGTCGCGCTCTGCGTAATCAGCGTCGACTGTCGCTGGCGTTGTCACCCCGGTTCCGTCTCACCGGCGCCGGTGCGCGGCGCGGTGTCGGCGTGGGTGCAACACTTGGGGACGGCGCTGTGTCGATGCGCGGCGCGGGCGTGAGGCCGGTCGGTGCCGCGTACGGATTGAGCCTTGGATTTCGGCGACTGCCGGCCGGCGCGAACGGGTTGCCCCGCACCGCCTCGAGTCGTCCTGTGATCGGGTTGTACACCAGGCGTTGCGAGCGGCGATCATCGTCGCCGTTGCGCAGCCGGGCCAGGGCTCTGCGGTTGTAGGTTGGATCATCAACGATTTCAGCCGTTCGCGCATACTGGATGCCCCCGTCCTCGGCGGCCGTCGGCGTGATGGAACTGCTCCAGAACCGGTCCTGCGTGGCCCCTTCCAGCGCGTTCTGACTGATGGGGTTGGCGCGTGCAATCACATCAGCAGGCACCAGATCGGCCTGATCGGCCGGCGCTTCGCGTGCGCTCAGATTCTGGGCCACCAGCGGCGCTGGCGTCGTGGCGCAGCCGGCGAGCAGCGCCAGCCCGGTCAGTGCGGCCGTTGTACCCAGTCTGAGGCGGCTGGAAATCGGAAAAATTTTGTTTGACATCATGAATTTAAAATACCCATTTCATGTATTGGCGACGGATCCGTTGTCACGCGGCGGCAGCCTACTGGATGGGACGGTCAGAAGCGAGTGAGGTTCCCCACAGTTTTCCGTGTTTCCCTCTTGCTGCGGCCTC
>JBCCMA010000202.1:0-4412 GCA_039026595.1 Pseudomonadota bacterium | reverse complement strand
TGGCCGGCGGGTTCCTGACGCTGGCCAGTACCGTGGTCGTGCACGCGGTAACGCTGCCCGTCGAGTTCGATGCGAGCTTCAATCGGGCTTTGCCGATTCTGCGGGAGGGGGATTACTTGAAAGAGGGCGATGCGCCGCATGCCGAGAAGCTGCTGCGCGCAGCGGCGCTCACCTATGTCTCGGCCGCTTTGATGAGTCTGCTCAATGTCGGCCGGTGGTGGGCGATTCTTCGGCGCTGAGCGGTGGAAAGGGCCCGGCGCGCAATGCGACCGGGCCCGCATGGATTAGACGACCAGGGCGTCCACAAACTCGTTGACCGGCGTCGCCTCAAGCGCTGCCTGATCGGCGCACATTGCGATGATGCGTTTGGTCTGGCCGGCCGGGAAGCGCGTGGCAAGGTTGCGCTCAAACTTCGCCTGCAGAACGGGGATGCCTTCCTCGCGACGCCGTTTGTGGCCGATGGGATACTCGATTTCAATCCGGTCGGTCTTGGTGCCGTCGTTGAACTCGATCTGCACTGCGTTCGCAATCGAGCGCTTGTCCGGATCGTGGTACTCCTTGCTGAAGCGCTCGTCTTCTGTGACCAGCATCTTCTCGCGCAGCGCGTCGACCCGCGGATCCGCCGCCACATCGTCCTCGTAGTCTTCCGCCACGAGATCACCCTTGAGCAGACCGATCGCAACCATGTACTGCAGGCAGTGATCCCGGTCTGCCGGGTTGTTCAGCTTGCCTTCCTTGCTGATGATGCGGATGGCGGACTCGTGCGTGGTCAGATGCACGTGCTTGATGTCGTCGATGCGGTCCTTGATCTGTGGATGTAACTGCACAGCAGCTTCGACGGCGGTCTGCGAATGGAATTCGGCCGGGAACGAGATCTTGAACAGCACCTGTTCCATCACGTAGCTGCCGTACTCGCGCTGGAACTTGAACTTGTTGCCCTTGAACAGCACGTCGTAGAAGCCCCACGTCGGTGCGCTCAGCGCGCTCGGGTATCCGATCTCGCCCTTCATCACCAGCATGGCCAGACGCACGGCGCGGCTGGTGGCATCGCCCGCGGCCCAGCTCTTGCGCGGTCCCGCGTTGGGAGCATGGCGATAGGTGCGCAGCGCGCAACCGTCGATCCACGCGTGGCTCAGCGCGTCGACGATCTGCTCCTCGGTGCCGCCCAGCAGCTGCGTGACCACCGCGGTGGAGGCCACCCGCACGAGCAGGACGTGATCAAGCCCCACGCGGTTGTAACTGTTCTCAAGCGCAAGACAGCCCTGGATTTCGTGTGCCTTGATCATGGCGGTCAGCACATCGCGCATGGTCAGCGGGCTTTTGCCTGCGGCAATGCGCGTACGGCTGATGTAGTCCGCCACGGCCAGAATACCGCCAAGGTTGTCGGAAGGATGGCCCCATTCGGCGGCCAGCCAGGTGTCGTTGAAATCGAGCCAGCGGATCATCGCGCCGATGTCCCAGGCGGCCTTGACCGGATCGAGCACGTGCTGGGTACCAGGTACGCGCGCGCCGTTTTGTACGGTGGTGCCGGGGACCAATGGGCCGAGGTGCTTCGCGCACTCAGGAAAATCGAGGGCAAGGAAGCCGCAGCCCAATGTGTCCATCAGGCAGTAGCGGGCCGTGCGATAGGCGTCGTCGCTGTCGATAACGGCGCTGCTAACGTAGCGGGCGATGTCCACGAGTTCCTGGTCAGGATCCGGACGAACGTTGGATTCAACGGTGCTGCTCATATTGCTGATTACTCCTCAAGTAAAAGTGCGGCGTATTTTTGGGAAGGGGTGTGCGAGTCCGAGTGACTATTTCTTCGAGAAAAGCTCATCAAGCTTGTCTTCAAACGCGTGGTAATTCAGAAACTCGTAAAGTTCGGCGCGCGTCTGCATCGTATCGACCACATCTTGCTGAGTGCCGTTTTCGCGGATGGCGCGAAACACGTTCAGGGCGGCGGCGTTGGCGGCCCGGAAAGCGGACAGCGGGTACAGCGCCATACGGATGCCAAGGGCGGCAAGCTCGTCGGTGGTGTACAGCGGCGTCATGCCGAACTCGGTGAGGTTGGCGAGCACCGGAATGTTCACCGCGTCGACGACCTTCTGATACAGCTCAATCACGGTCATGGCCTCGGCAAAGATCGCGTCGGCCCCGGCGGCCTCGTACGCCTTGATGCGCTCAATCATGGGCTCGAAGCCCTCTACGGCCAGAGCGTCGGTGCGTGCCATCACCACAAAATCGGGATCGGTCTTGGCATCAACCGCTGCCTTGATGCGGTCGACCATCTCGTCGCTCGACACCAGTTCCTTGTTCGGCCGGTGGCCACAGCGTTTCTGTCCGACCTGATCTTCAATGTGTACGGCCGCGACACCGGCCCCGATCATGGCCTTTACCGTCCGCGCGATATTGAAGGCGCCGCCCCAACCCGTGTCGATGTCGATCAAAAGCGGCACGCTCGTGGCGGCCGTGATCCGACGCGCGTCGGCCAGAACGTCGTTCAGGGACGTCATACCGAGGTCGGGCAGCCCGTACGAGGCGTTGGCCACACCGGCGCCCGAAAGGTAAATGGCTTTGTAGCCCACGGCCTCCGCCATCATGGCGTGGTAGGCGTTGATCGTGCCGGGGATTTGCAATGGCCGTTCGCTTGCGAGCGCGTCGCGGAAACGACGCCCGGCGCTTTTGATGTCATCAGTCATGGTCAGTCTCGTTTAACAGGCTGTCTTCAATGATCTTGCGGGCGGCGGCGATATGCCGTCGCATCAGAATCTCGGCGAGTTCGCCGTCGCGTTCCGCGAGGGCAGACCAGATGCGCCGGTGCTCGGACAGCGCCCGTGTGGGACGGCCCTCGTGCACGCTGAATTTGTGGCGGTACATGCGCATCAATGGGTAATAGTCGACGCAAATGGCGCTGCGAAGCAGGGCGTTTCCACAGCGGTCTGCGATCCGATAGTGGAAATCAAGATCGCCCTCCTGCCGAAAATACCTTCGGCCGCCTGCCTCTTTGATCGCCTGCTCGTGCTGGCTCAGCAGGTGATCGAGCTGGTCGATGTCGTTGTCGCTCATATGGGTGGCGGCGAGACGGCAGGTGGTGCCTTCGAGTGCTTCACGGACCTGATAGAGTTCGGCCAGCTGTTGCGCGGACAGTGAGGTGACGCGGGCGCCGGCGTTGGGTGTCGACAGCACAAGCCGTCGTGCTTCCAGACGCCTGAGCGCATCCCGGAGCGGGCCGCGGCTGGTGCCGAATGAGCGGGCCAGGTCCGGCTCGCGCAGCTTCTCGCCCGGCTGCAGATCGCCCTCAACGATCGCCTTTTGCAGCGATTCGAGCAGGTGCTCGGCTTTGGTTGTTGTGGCGATAGATACCATAAATTGGTAACAATCCAGAGGATATGACGCGAAATCGGCCGGTATTTGGCCCGCATATCGAAAAATTGTCAACAATATTGGGGCGAAAATGAGTAATGAGTTGGATTTGGACCAGCAGGCGCGGTTGACGGACTGGTTTGCAGCAAATGTGGCGGGCTTCGCGGGACCGCTGACCATCGAGAAATTCGCGACCGGCCAGTCAAATCCCACGTACTTGCTGAGCACGCCCTCGGCTGACTATGTCTTGCGCCGCAAACCCGACGGCGCCCTGCTTAAGTCTGCCCACGCGGTCGACCGGGAATTCCGTGTCATGGCCGCGCTGGCCGCCACCGATGTGCCCGTGCCGCGAATGTATGCGCTGTGTGAAGACGAATCGGTGCTCGGCACCGTGTTTTTCGTGATGGAGCGGGTGAAAGGGCGCACGCTGCTTAATCCCACGCTTCCGGATTTCACATCGAACGACCGGCGGGCGCTTTACCTGGCACAGATCGATCTTCTGGCTGATCTGAGTCGCGTCGATGTCGAGGCGGTTGGCCTCGGTGATTTCGGTGCCCCCGGCGACTACGTCGCGCGCCAGATTGCCACCTGGACACGGCAATATCGCGCCAGCGAAACGCGAACGATTGAAGCCATGGAAACGCTAATCAGGTGGCTGCCCGAGAACGTGCCAGCGGATGACGGTGTGCGAGCCTTGGTGCACGGCGACTTTCGACTCGACAACATGCTCGTGGATCCGGCAAGACCCGAAATTCTGGCCCTGATTGATTGGGAGTTGTCCACGGTGGGCCATCCGTTGATTGACGTCACGTATCTGACCACGATGCTGCGTTTGCCGCCGCACCCCACTCAGGGCGGGCTTGCGGGTGCGGATCGCGAGGCGTTGAACATCCCCGGAGAGGCGGAATTACTTGAGCGCTTCTCAGAGCGCAGTGGCCATAAAACCCCCGAAGACTGGTCGTTCTACATTGCGTTTCACTTTTTCCGCTTCACGGCGATCCTGCAGGGCATCGCAAAACGGGTGGAAACAGGTAACGCATCAAATGAAGGTGCGGCCCAGATCGCCG
>JBCCMA010000201.1:0-4440 GCA_039026595.1 Pseudomonadota bacterium | reverse complement strand
TGCCCGCGAGCAGGTCGTCGACCCGCTTCTCGATGGCTGGGTCTGCGGCGACGGCGCTGTCGATTCGTGGCCACAGTTCATGGCCGTCGGCCGCCGCGCTCGCCGTAAGTGTGATGAGCAGCGTCGTGGCCGCAATACGTGTTTTAAGGTGGATCACGGCGCGCTCCTACGGACGAACGTTGTAAGCGAACCGGAAACCGTAAACGCGCGGCGGGTTCCAGGCGAAAAGCGGAGCGCCGGCGCCGGGCCAGTCAGACCAGAACGTAGGGAAGCGCTCATCGGTCAGGTTGTACACGAAGGCTTCGGCGTTCCAGGTTTCATCTGCGGACACATAGCGCACGGAGGCGTCAACGATGCCGAACGGATCGCGCCGCTGCGACAATGAGGGCAGCCCGTCAAAATTGCCTTCCGTGAAGTTCAACTCGCCCGAGTAGCTCAGTTTGACCAAGGGTGTCAGTCGCGCGCCGCTGTTCAGGAAGATGTCATGCTCGATCGACATCGACGCCTGAATCGGTGTGGTGTACGGCAGACGGTTGCCCTCGACCGCGCTGCCTCCCTCGCCGTCATCCGGCGGGATGCAGGCGAACTGCGGGCCAGCCTCGGCGCGGTCGTCACAGAAGTACGCCTCGCCCGGGTAGCCATTCCATTCGGAGATCACGGCGTCGAGCAGGCCGATGCCACCACGTATGCGGCCGTTCTCCCACGCCAGCCAGTCAAACTCGACCTCGAGGCCGCGGATGTCTGCCGCTGAGGCGTTCGACGTGACAAACGTGCCGATGGGTTGGCGCGGTTCCACCGGCGTGCCCGGCGGGTTTTCGACCACGCCGACCTCACGGAACTGTGAGACCTGGCGATCGGTGAAATCGGTGACGAATGCGGCGATGGTCAGCTGCAAACGGTTGTCCAGAAGCCGGCTCTTGTAGCCGAGCTCAAAGTTTTTGACGCGTTCTGGTTCGAAGTTGAAGAACTGAATACGGCCGCAGCGGCAAACGTCCACGCCATCGCCAAACGCCCCGGCTTTGGAGCCGGTCGCAGCGTACAGGTAGATCAGTGTGTCTTCGTTAAAGTCGTAGTCGACCCCAAGGCGCCAGTCCGTTGCGTAGAAGTCCTCGAGGTTGTCGTTGATATCGAACACTTCATAGTTGTTCAGTCGATCCTGCGAGCCGAAGCCCGCGAGCAAGTCGGCACTGGTGAAACGAGGGAGCGTCAACTCGTCCACGCTGGTCAGGTCCTGCGGAAAACCGTCGTTCGGTATCGCGCCACCTGAGAAGCTGCAGCCATCGCCGCCGAAACAACCGATGCCGCGGCCGCCCTGGTCGATGCGCCGATCCGCGGTGTAGCGGAAACCAGCCGTGAAGTGCCAGCGATCAGAGGCATGCCATGTGGCCTGACCAAAGATGGCCTGTGAGTTCAGTTTGCGGAAGGGCTGTATAAATGAGAGGCCGCCGAGCGCACCCAGCGAGCAGCAGAACGGCTGCTCGACGTCAAAGATAATGTCGTTGTCTTCCCGGAAGTCGAAGAAGCCGAGAATCCAGTTCACGTTGCCATGCAGCCCCTGGAGTTGGAGCTCGTTCGACCACGATTCGAAATGCGACCGGTCGGTGGCCAGATAAAGACTCGGCCACGGCTGATACCGGTTTTGCCAACCGGTGTTCGGTCCCGGCAGCGGGCGCCATCCCATATCACCATCCCACTGCTGGCGGCGCTGCTGGCGGGCCCAGCCGAGGTTGTAGATCAGGTCGATTGAGTCGGTGAGGGCAAAGTCGACGTGACTGCGCACCGAGTCCATCGTCATATCAAGGAAGCCCGGAATGTTCGGGTCGACCCGATCGATGCCACCGCCGTTGAAGGCGCACAGATCCGGGTTGTTTTCGCAGTTCGGGGCGATGGGTACGCCTGCGGTGTTGTCCTGTGCCTTCTCGGCGGTCACGCGCCATGACAACCGGTCGGTGGGCCACCACATGGCGGACAACCGCGCGGCCCAGCGGTCGGCGTTGCCGTAGGTTTCGTCTTCACCAACGGGGCGATTCCAGCGCTGATCGAAGTCCGGGATGCCGTCCGGGCCCTGGAAACCCTGACTGCCGAGATCGGTTCGGCCGTCGCCCTGGTCCGCATACCCGTCGCGCTGCTCGATAAAGAAGTTGCCGCGGATGGCCAGATTCTCACCCAGTGGCACATTGACGGTGCTGAGGAAGTTCTGCTGTCCCCGGTTGCCCATTTCGGCCCCGAAGGTCGCGAAAACACCGTCGGTTGACGGCTTCGCGGTGATGACGTTGATGCTGCCCGCCGCGGAGTTGCGACCGAACAGCGTGCCCTGCGGGCCGCGCATGACCTCGAGTCGTTCGAGGTCGTACATCAGCGCGACCGCGCCCTGCGGTCGCGGGGAGTACACGCCATCCACATGAAACGCGACGCTGGGGTCTCCGATCTCTGTGAAGTTGTTGCTATTGATGCCACGAATCGTCAGCTGAACGCCGCTGTCCGACGGCGAAAACGCCACGTCAAAGTTCGGCACGAGGTCGGCGGCGTCTCGAATATCGCGGATGCCCTCACGATCCAGATCGTCCTGATCGAACGCGGAAATCGCGATCGAGGTTTCCATAAGATTGGTCTCGCGGCGGGTGGCCGTGACCGTGACTTCTTCAATGCCCGCCGAATTGGCGGCGCTGTCGGCGTCCTGAGCGTTGGCGCTTGTCGCAGCAACGGCCAGCACAGCAGTAGCGACGGTAAAACTCCGCATGGTGTCTCCCCGGGTGATGTCGATCGCGTTGCACCGATGTTGCTCGGTGTTATTGGGTTCTGGCCCCGTTATAGGGCAGATTTGACAGCGTTGTCAATTTGCCGCCGTGTTTCCGGCCGTGACGACGGAATTCCGTGTCGTTGCCGCTTTACATCGGCGCCGACATCGCACGACACGGTGATCATACGTTGCGAGCGCACGATAGTACGATAACTTTCGTCATAACGGCGTAGGGGAGCTGACCGGCGGGGGCCGCCAGGCCTCAAGCTCTGCGGGCGCAGGCCGCTACACGTTACGATAACCAGCAGTTGAGGTAACGCGGTGCGGGAACGAGCGGAAATGGAAGACAGCATCGACAGTGCGCTCGCCTGGCGGGGCGAGGCGTCAGGGCGGTTATCCGTTCTGCAGCGGAACGAATTACTCGAGATGGCCGAAGAGGTGGCGTCGGTCGGTCACTGGATGGTCGATCTTGAAAACGGCTCGCTTTTCTGGTCTGACGAGGTTTATCGCATCCACGGCGTGGACCCCCAGCAGTATGCGCCGGACGTAGAGTCGGCGATCGACTTCTACCATCCGGAAGATGCCACGCGTGTTGCGGGTCTTCTGGATAAGGCGATTTCTGATCGCCAACCGTACAACTTTGAGTTGCGCCTCGTTCGCTCTGACGGGGAGTTGCGCCTGGTGCGTGCGCGGGCTCGCGTGCGCGTCGACGACAATGACGTCGTCGTGGCCGTCTTCGGGACGTTTCAGGATGTCACTGAGCAACACCGCAATGAGACCTTCCGGCGTGACTTACTCGCGTGGTCGACGAGCGAAGGCCTCTCGGTCGGTGAAAAACTGTCCGGACTTCTGCTGCTCGGCCGTCGTTATGTGGGTGCCGATGTCGCCTTCGTGGAAGCGGAGAACGCTGGAGAGCGGCGGCTGGCGTTTGCTGAAGACGACCGCGGCGTTTTGACGACAGGCCGCTCTTTAGTCGGGGCGCCGTTGGTCCCGATATCCGGTACTCGTCCCGAACCGCTGCTCGATCTGGCGGACTATCTGGGTCGCGCCAACGCGTGGTTGGGCGGCAACGATGAGCCGCTCAGGTCCGGCCTTGGCCTGACTCTTCGGGTAAACGAAAAGCCATACGGAAGCGTCTGGTTCGCGTCGCGGGACGCGATTCCGGAACGGATGAACAAGGCCGAAACGGGTCTTCTGGCCGAACTCGCGCAGGTGATCAGCTACGAGCTGGGCGCGCGCGAACGCACGTCCGAGTTGGTCGATACAGCGCGCGCGTTCCGCCAGAAGCAGCGCGAACTCGATCTGATTCTGGACACAGTTCCCACTCGCATTTGGTACAAGGACAATAACAACCGAATCCTGATGCTCAATGCGGAGGCGGCGCGCTCCATGGGCATGTCTCGTGAGGAGGCCGAGGGCGCTAACTCGGCCGAGCTCTTTCCCAAGATGGCGGAAAAATATCTCGCGGATGATCGGGCGGTCATCGCTAGCGGGAAACCGCGGTACGGCATTATCGAGCGGTACGCGCCGCGCGATGGCGAGGAGGGTTGGGTAAGCACGGACAAGATTCCGTTCGTCGACACGCAGACCGGCCAGCCCCGGATTCTCGCGGTCGCGACGGACATCACGCACATGATGGCGGTGCAGAAGTCACTGGAACAGCAGACCGAAGCACTGCAACGGTCGAACCGGGATCTCGA
>JBCCMA010000200.1:0-4569 GCA_039026595.1 Pseudomonadota bacterium | reverse complement strand
GCGCGCTAGTTTACGGCATCCTTCAGGGCTTTGCCAGCTTTGAAACCGGGTACGTTGCGAGCGGCGATCTGCAGCGGTTCGTTGGTGCGCGGGTTGCGGCCTGTACGCGCTTCACGGTGCTTCACCGTGAATGATCCGAAGCCGACGATGGAGGCCGTATCGCCCCGCTTGAGGCAGTCGGTTATGGCATCCAGCGTTGCATCGACGGCATTGCTGGCATCTGCCCTCGACAGACCGGCCGACGCCGCCACGGCGTCGATGAGTTCACCTTTGTTCATGTCGTGTCCTGTATGACCTTGAGATGAGGTACGCCGCCCAGCGAGCGAACTCGCGCGGCGCTGGGCGAGACCCTAGCACGGATCGTACCGATTTTGGCGATCTCGCACGCCTCAAAGCGCTTTATTTACAGGCCTAATGCGCTCGGACCGCATCCTTGTCGCCTCGTTTGCGGCGCCGCGTCTTCGCGGCGGCCCGCGGCTTGTTTCCAGGCGCCGGCGTTTCCTTCAGTGCAAACGACAGAACTTCATCGAACCACTTCACTGCATGAATGGAGAGCTTGTCTTTGATGTTCTTCGGAATGTCGACGAGATCTTTCTCATTGTCTTTCGGGATCAACACGGTATTGATATTGCCGCGATGCGCCGCAAGGAGTTTTTCCTTGAGCCCACCGATCGGCAACACTTCCCCGCGCAGCGTGATCTCCCCGGTCATAGCCACATCGGCGCGAACCGGAATCTTCGTGAGCGCCGACACCAACGCCGTACACATCCCGATACCCGCACTGGGTCCGTCTTTAGGGGTCGCACCCTCGGGCACATGGATATGTACGTCCTGGTTGTTATGGAAGTCGGTGTCGATGCCGAGCACCTCCGCCCGGCTTCGAACAACGGTCATCGCCGCCTGGATCGACTCTTTCATGACGTCGCCCAACTGACCGGTATGCGTGAGCTTGCCCTTTCCGGGCACAATGGCCGCCTCGATGGTCAACAGTTCGCCGCCCACTTCGGTCCACGCCAGTCCGGTGACCTGACCGACCTGATCGCGGTCCTCGGCCAGACCGAATCGGAATTTGGGTACACCGAGAAACTTGGAGAGCGTTCTGGACGTGACCGACACTTTGCTGTCGCGTGGCTTCAGAAGAAGACTCTTGACCACTTTGCGGCAAATCTTGGACATCTCGCGTTCGAGGCTGCGCACGCCCGCTTCACGGGTGTACGACCGAACGACGTCGAGGATCGCGCCGTCGGAAACCGACAGCTCTTCGTCCTTCAGACCGTTCTGCTCGATCTGCTTCGGCAGAAGATAACGCCTCGCAATATTGAGCTTTTCATCTTCCGTGTATCCCGGAATGCGGATGACTTCCATTCGGTCGAGCAACGGCGCGGGAATATTCAGGCTGTTCGCCGTGCACACAAACATCACGTCTGACAGATCGAAATCGACCTCCAGATAGTGATCGTTGAATGAGCCGTTCTGTTCCGGATCGAGCACCTCAAGAAGTGCGGACGATGGATCACCCCGGAAGTCCATCGACATCTTGTCGATCTCGTCGAGCAGGAAGAGCGGGTTGCGCACGCCGGTCTTGGCCAAATTCTGCACGATCTTGCCGGGCATGGAGCCAATGTAAGTTCGGCGGTGCCCGCGGATCTCGGCCTCATCCCGCACGCCACCCAGTGACATGCGCACAAACTTCCGATTGGTCGCCCGTGCAATGCTCTTTCCGAGTGAGGTCTTGCCCACCCCGGGTGGGCCGACGAGGCACAGGATCGGCCCTTTCAGTTTCTTCACACGCTGTTGGACAGCCAGGTACTCAAGGATGCGTTCCTTGACCTTCTCAAGTCCGTAGTGATCGGCTTCCAGCACATCCTGCGCTTTGCCCAGATCACGCAGGATCTTGGTGCGTTTTTTCCACGGCGCCTTGAGGAGCCAGTCCACATAGTTGCGCACGACGGTGGCTTCGGCGGACATCGGTGACATCATCTTGAGCTTGTTCAGCTCGGTTGTGGCCTTCTCCTTGGCCTCCTTCGGCATGCCGGCTTCTTCCACCCGGTTTTCGAGGTCCTGGAGTTCGTTGGGCGCATCCTCCATCTCACCGAGCTCTTTCTGAATCGCCTTCATCTGCTCGTTGAGGTAGTACTCGCGCTGGCTCTTCTCCATTTGCTGCTTGACACGACCACGAATCCGCTTCTCGATCTGCAACAGATCGATTTCGCCTTCGACCAGTCCGAGCACAAGCTCAAGGCGCTCTTGCACGTTGACCGTTTCGAGCACCTTCTGTTTGATGTCCAGGCGCAGGGACATGTGCGCCGCAATGGTGTCAGTCAGCCGACCGACATCATCAATGCCGGACAGCGACGTCAGAATCTCCGGCGGCACCTTTTTGTTCAGCTTTACGTATTGCTCGAACTGCGCAACCACTGACCGCGACAGCACACCGACTTCTCGTTCGGTGGTCTGACCGACATCCGTCAGCGCCTCGATGTGCCCACTGTAGAAATCGTCGCCGCCCAGATCGGAAATGCGCGCGCGCTCACGGCCCTCGGCCAGCACCTTGTCCGTGCCATCGGGCATTTTGACGAGCTGAAGGATGTTGGCGATGGTCCCGACGCGGTAGACGTCATCCACGGACGGGTCGTCAATGTCGGCCTGCTTCTGCGCGACCAACACCACCTGTTTGCCAAGTTTCATGGCCTGGTCGAGCGCCTGCTTGGACTTGTCGCGCCCCACGAACAGGGGAATGACCATGTGCGGGTAGACCACCACATCGCGCAGCGGCAAAACGGGCAGGGTCAGGATTTCAGGGGTGTCATCAGCCACAGATCAAACCTCGGGGGCAAAAAAGAATACGGCCTGGCGCAGCCACGCCACGCCAGGCCGAGCCTAGACGAGACGCTACAGGCTGGAGCCGGTTGGCCGCTGCGAATCGTCCGCTGCGCCGTTCGCGTCGTCCGATTCGTAAATCACGTAGGGCTTGGTGTCCCCGAGCACGACCGACTCGTCGACCACCACCTTTGTGGCGTTTTCCATGGCCGGCAGATCGTACATAGTGTCCAGCAGGACGTTTTCAAGGATGGTCCGGAGCCCGCGGGCACCGGTCTTGCGTTCCATCGCACGGCGAGCGACCGCGCGCAGCGCATCCTCGCGGAAATCAAGCTCAACGCCCTCCATCTCAAACAGCTTTTTGTACTGCTTGGTCAGGGCGTTTTTCGGCTCGACGAGAATGGTCACAAGCGCATCTTCGTCGAGCTCTTCGAGCGTCGCCACGACGGGCAAGCGACCCACAAACTCGGGAATCAGCCCGAATTTGATCAGATCTTCCGGCTCCACATCGTGGAACAACTCACCCACGTTCAGCTCTTCTTCGTTGGTCTTCACGTCCGCCACGAAGCCGATCCCGCTTTTCTGCGAGCGGTTGAGAATGATCTTCTCGAGGCCTGCGAACGCCCCACCGCAGATAAACAGGATGTTGGACGTGTCAACCTGCAAAAATTCCTGCTGCGGGTGCTTCCGTCCGCCCTGCGGCGGCACCGACGCGACCGTGCCCTCGATGAGCTTCAGAAGCGCCTGTTGCACCCCTTCGCCCGAGACATCCCGGGTGATCGACGGGTTGTCCGACTTGCGCGAGATCTTGTCGATTTCGTCAATGTAGACGATACCGGTCTGCGCCTTCTCGACCTCGTAGTCGCACTTCTGCAGGAGCTTCTGAATGATGTTCTCGACGTCTTCACCGACGTAACCCGCTTCGGTCAGCGTGGTGGCGTCCGCGATCGTGAACGGCACGTTCAGAAGCCGCGCGAGCGTTTCGGCGAGCAGCGTCTTACCGCAGCCTGTGGGGCCGATCAGCAGAATGTTGGATTTGGACAGCTCGATCTCGTCTTTGCTGCCCTCGCCGGGACGCGACTCCAGTCGTTTGTAGTGGTTATACACCGCCACCGACAGCACTTTTTTGGCCCGTTTCTGGCCGATGACGTATTCGTCGAGCGTGCTGTTGATTTCGTGGGGAGTGGGGAGCTTTTCGTTGCTGGTTTCCGAGCGCTCTTCGAGCTCCTCGCGGATGATGTCATTGCAGAGTTCGACGCACTCGTCGCACACAAACACGGAGGGTCCGGCAATCAGCTTGCGCACCTCGTGTTGGCTCTTCCCGCAGAAAGAGCAGTACAACAGTTTGCCGTCGTCTTTACCGCGCGTATCGTCGGCCATCTATATCCTTCCTACCGTGCTTGCTCGGACCGCGTCGCGACCGACTCCCCGCACACTTCCAACCATCATAGCCACCGCCATTCCACTGGTAAAGGACGGACTCAGGGTAACTACTGAATTACCCGAACATAACTCACTGACGAGGCACGATTCAGTCGTTTTCTGTTGCCGCCCCGCCCAACTCACCTCGCGCTGCCAGCACCGTGTCGATGATGCCGTACTCACGCGCTTGCTCAGCGCTCTTGAAGTTATCGCGCTCCGTGTCGTTCTGGATTGTCTCGAGCGTCTGCCCGGTGTGCTTGACCAGTACGCGATTCAGGCGTTCCCGAATCAGCAGGATCTCGCGCGCGTGGATATCGATGTCGGATG
>JBCCMA010000199.1:0-4604 GCA_039026595.1 Pseudomonadota bacterium | reverse complement strand
CTGGCCCGCTCGCTGAACGCCATGCTGGAGAAGCTGGCGCTACGGGACGAACGGCTCGCGGCCCACCGCGACAATCTGCAGAACGAAGTGGACGAGCGCACGCGCAGTCTGGCATCGGCCAACGAGCGTCTGGAGCGTTTTGTCGAAGAGCTTAAAGAAGCGAAGGAAAAAGCCGAAGCCGCAAATACGGCGAAGAGCGAGTTTCTTGCCCGAATGAGTCACGAGATCCGAACGCCGATGAACGGAGTTCTGGGCATGACGGAGCTCATTCTGGCATCGCCGGAGCTGGATACGCGACAGGCGCGATACGCCGAGAGCATTCGCCAGTCGGCCGAGGCGTTGCTGAATATCATTAACGACATTCTCGATTTCTCAAAGATTGAGGCCGGCCACCTGCACCTCGACAGCGCGCCCTTCGATCTGCTCGGCGTCACTGAAGACGTCGTCGAATTGCTGGCTGAACGCGCCACCGGTAAAGGCCTTGAGCTTCTGTGCGACTTTGCGCCGGATGTGCCATCCGCCCGGGTGGGCGATGCGCTTCGGCTGCGTCAGGTTCTTATCAATCTGCTTGGCAACGCCATCAAGTTCACCGAACGAGGCGAGGTGACAGTACGCGTACGCAGCGCGGCCGTGTGTGGCCAGGAGGGTGTGCGGATTGAGGTTCAGGACACCGGCATCGGCATCGCTGCCGACAAACACGCACAGGTCTTTACTCTGTTCTCGCAAGAGGACGGATCGATTACCCGTCGCTACGGTGGCACCGGCCTTGGTCTGGCGATCTGTCGGCAGCTCGCCGAACTGATGGGCGGCGATGTGGGCGTAGACAGCGTGCAGGGTGAGGGTTCGACCTTCTGGCTGGAAATCCCTCTCCCGGTGCAGCCGCGCGCCGACGTGCCGGTCAAACCGGCCAGACTGTCCGCCGCCCGGGTTCTCGTCGTGGACGACAACGCCACCAACAGACAGATTATGGGCGAACTGCTTTCGCAATGGGGCGTGTCTGTGGACACTGCTGAAGATGGTCACGCCGCCATACGACGCGCCCGGCGCGAGGCGGACGCTGCGTATGATCTGGTTCTTCTGGATCGGAAAATGCCGTCACTGGATGGACTGGCCACTGCCCCGCGCCTGCGCTCGCTGCCGGCCACCCGGCAAGCCGCGATTGTGATGCTCAGTTCGCTCAGCAATCAGCTCTCTGCAGAAGAGCGCGGCACAGCGGGAATCGATGCCAGTCTCACAAAACCGGTGCGACAGCGTGATCTGCAAAAAACCCTGGCCGCACTTCTGGATACGCCATCCGATGCTGCGCAGGACGCACCTTGCCTGCCCACGCCCAAAGACACTGCCCTTCCAGAGCTGAGCGTGCTCCTCGTGGAGGACAAACCGGTCAACCAGGAGGTGGCCGACGGCATGCTCGATGCACTCGGATGCTCGGTGACCATCGCAAACAACGGCCGACAGGCCGTAGACGTAATCGCCAACGGCGCCGCGTTTGATGTGATTTTGATGGACTGCCAAATGCCCGTCATGGACGGATTTTCGGCAACACGCACAATCCGTTCGAGTGAACGTGCCGGTCAACGTACCCCCATCATTGCTCTTACGGCCAACGCGCTGGACGGCGACCGGGAGCGCTGCATCGGCGCGGGCATGGACGACTACATGTCCAAGCCGTTCACGATGGACGAATTGCGCAATGCACTGCGCCGATACGCCCGCCCGCGCGCGCCCGCCGTCACCGTGATCAACACGGTTGTCAACACACAGCCTCGCCTTGACGCCACGGTGGCCGAACAGCTTCGCAACACCGCCGGACCGGAGCTCTGGCAACGTGTCTGTGCGGTCTATCTGGAGACGACAGCCGCACTGGTTGAGGAACTGGTTGAGGCCGCCGGACAGTCCATGTGGGAAACCGTCGGCAAAGCCTCCCACGGCTTGAAATCGGCCAGCGGGAACGTGGGTGCGTGCCGACTCGTGGCGCTGTGCGAAGCGGCCGAAGGTGCGGCGCGAAACGCCGACAGTGCCACGACCCTCGCTGCCGCGCAGTCGACACGCGACGAGTACGAGGCGGTGTGCGCCGAGCTTGCCGCATCGCTGCCCGATACAGAGGCAAAGCGCGCATGAGTTCGTCCGGCAACACACCGCTGGTTCTGCTCGTGGACGATGACGCCACCACACGTTTGATTGCCGAGGCGACACTGAGCGCAGCCGGCTACCGCGTCGAATCAGTGGACTCAGGTGAGGCCGCCGTCGCGGCGCTCGAAGCCCAGACACCCAACGTGGTCGTGCTGGACGTGCAGCTCCCCGGCATGTCGGGCATTGACGTCTGTCGGCACATCAGAAGCGCATTTGAACGACGGATCCCCATCATCATGCTGACCGGGGATGGAGACGGCGACACGGTCGAGCGCTCGTACTCGGCCGGCGCCACGGACTTTGTGGTCAAACCCGTGCACTGGCCATCGCTGTCCCATCGCGTCGCCCATGTCCTGCGCGCACAGCGAACGGACGACGCATTGGCTGCGCAGCGCAAACGCACCGACATGATTTTTGGTGCGCTGCCGGATGACTTTTTATTGGTCGACATGGACGGCTATACCCGGGACGCCTTTGATGGCGGGCGCTTTGGTCTGAGTCCGCGCATTACGAACTCCCGTCAACACCTGCAGGATTTCTTTCCGCAAGAGCAAAGCGCGGTCGTGGCGGACGCCATCGCCGAAATGAAGTCGACGGGCAATCCGGTTTCCGCAGAGATAAAGGTGGAACGATCGCGGTGCGTGGTGGAGCTGCGCATCGTGCCGCAATCAGATGAACTCGCCGTGGCGGTTCTGCGCGATGTCACCGAGCGCCATGAAGCGGCGGCGCGCATCCACGAGCTGGCCTACCTCGATTCGGTTACCGGCCTGCCCAACCGCGCCCTGTTTCTGCGCGAACTTCGCCGCTGCATGCGCATCGCCGAGCGCAACGGCGAGATGTGCGCGCTGCTGAATATTGATCTGGATCGCTTTAAACGCATCAATGACTCGCTCGGACACTCGGTGGGTGACGCCCTGCTGCGCTCCGTCGCGCAACGCCTGGAGAAGTGCATTCGCCCGTCCGACTATCTGGCGAAGGGCGGCGCTGCCGACGAGCCGACCGAGGAACACCAGCGCATTGCGCGGCTCGGCGGGGACGAGTTTGTGATTCTGGTCAACGCGGTAAATGTGCGCAGCGCCGTGGAAGTGGTGGCCACACGCGTGCGCGAGGCGCTACAAGCCCCATTCCGCTATCAGGGACGCCAGTTTGTATTGACGCCGAGTATCGGTGTGGTGGTCTATCCGCAGGATGGCAGTGACGTTGACGTGTTGCTCACGCGCGCCGATACCGCGATGTACGACGCCAAACGAGCGGGCCGCAATACCCTTCGTTTCTACGATCCGGAAATGGACGCCAGCGCGCTCGAACGACTTTGGCTTGAGGAAGACCTGCGCGATGCGCTCGGCAGTGACCAACTCTCGCTGCACTATCAACCGAAAGTGTGTCTCGCGACCGGCGAGATCAACGGCGCTGAGGCGTTGCTGCGATGGCAGCACCCTGAGCGCGGCGCCATCAGCCCGGCCACGTTCATTCCGGTGGCGGAAGATACGGGGCTGATCTTTGAGCTGGGCAATTGGGTTGTACAGCACGCGTGTCGACAGCTTCGCGAATGGCAGGACGCCGGCGTCGACTTTGGCCCGCTGTCGATCAACGTCTCAGCGGAGCAGTTCGAACGCGTTGACGTCGCCGATCAGATTCTGCGCGCGCTGTGGGAGAACGGCGTGCGGCCGGCCAAACTGATTGTCGAGATCACCGAGAATCTGTTGATGCAGGATTCCGCAGACGTCCGCGCCCGTCTCAACACATTGCGCGACGCGGGCGTCGCCATTGCGATGGACGACTTTGGCACAGGATACTCATCGCTCGCCTACCTGCAGAAATTCCCGCTCGACGCCCTCAAGATCGATCGCAGTTTCGTGATGAATCTGGAGCGCAACACCTCTAGCGCCGAGATCTGCGGCGCCATCATCGCCATGGCGAGAAAACTTGGATTACGGGTCGTCGCCGAAGGCATCGAAGAGGTGGCGCAATACGAACTGCTCGCCGAGGCGGGATGTGATCAGGGTCAGGGGTTTCTCTTCAGTCGACCCATCCCGGCTCCCGCGTTCGCCGAGCTGGTTGCGACGCCCCGCGATGTTGTGAGCTGGACAGGCACCCGATAGCGGGCAACGACGATCGTCTGAGCGGGTGGCCCTTGCGATCGTTAACGCGCTGTAGCTAAGCCGAATCGATTGACAACTGAATTGCTATTGCCTAAATCGCGTGCTGTGCCGACAACCCGCACCGCTGCTCACATTCAAGATGGTCCTTCTTTGCGCACCAGTCAATCCACACTAGATGGGTGTTGCCTAGCGAGACAAATCCAAAAGTGCTACCAAGAGCGCTGACAGTCTTAAGCTTAACCACCTAACTTATCAGTTAGTTTATTCTGGAATTCTTCAAGTAAAATTTCCGCGAGCCCGGATCCAGTGATTCCTTTGCTTTCGATGGGACGATCACTCTTCGCATGGTCACTATGACTCATATATCGT
>JBCCMA010000198.1:0-4790 GCA_039026595.1 Pseudomonadota bacterium | reverse complement strand
GCAAAAGACCCTTTTCATCGATTGTGCGGGAGGCACGCGACAGCGGCTTTACCGAACCCGATCCGCGCGACGACCTTTCGGGCATGGACGTGGCGCGAAAGGTCGTCATTCTCGGGCGCGAAATGGGCCTTGAGATTTCGCTCGCAGATGTCGAAGTGGAAAGTCTGGTACCGGAAGCGTTGACCCGTGGCGATGTGGCGTCGTTTCTCGAGGCGCTCGAGGACCATGATGAGGTCATGCGTCGTCGCTATAACGCGGCGCACGAGCGTGGTCACGTACTGCGCTTTGTGGCGTCGCTTGAGTCGTCCGGCGGGGCGAGGGTGGCGCTTGAGTCGCTTCCGGCGACACACACTTTCGCGCACATCAACCTGACCGATAACGTCGTTCAGCTTGAGACCGATCGCTACTGCGACAACCCGCTTGTGGTGCAGGGGCCAGGCGCCGGGCCCGCCGTGACGGCGGCCGGCGTTTTCGCCGATCTGCTGCGACTGTCGGCCTACCTCGGCGCGGCCGTATGACGTTGTCCCTCGTCCGCGCGCGCGCACCGGCGTCGGTGGGCAACGTTGGCGTGGGCTTTGATGTACTCGGTTTGTCGCTCTGCGCGCCGTTTGATGAGGTGGTGGCCGTCCGGTCTGCCGAGCGCGGCGTGCGCATTCGCGCCATCGAAGGCGTTGTCTCCGATTTGCCGCTGGAGGCGTCGAACAATACCGCCGGTCGAGCGGCGCAAAGTGTTCTGGGCGATGCACCGTTTGGTGTTGAACTGACGATCCACAAGGGCATCGCGATCGGATCGGGGATGGGCGGGTCCGCGGCGTCGGCCGTGGCGGCCGCCGTGGCCGTAAACGCGCTGCGGTCGTCGCCTCTCGACGCGAACGCTCTGCTCGATGCGGCGCTGGACGGCGAATCGCTGGCGAGCGGCGAACGCCACGCCGATAACGTCGCGCCCAGTCTTCTGGGTGGTCTCGTTCTCTGCGCGCCCGGTTCGCCGGCGCGCCGGCTGCCGGTCCCCGACGGGCTTGTGTGCGTGGTGGTTCGTCCGCATCTGCGACTCGACACGCGCGAGGGTCGCGCTGTCTTGCGTGAGGATTATCGCTGCGCCGAATGGGTCCGGCAGGCCGGTCACCTGGCGGGCTTTGTCGACGCGTGCCACCGTGGTGACACCGCATCGGTTTGTCGCCATCTGGTGGATACGTTGATCGAGCCGCAACGCAAGCATCGCATCCCGGGTTTTGATCAGGCCGCGGCCGCCGCCCACGACGCCGGGGCGAAGGCCTTCTCGATTTCCGGCAGCGGTCCGGCTGTGTTTGCGTGGTGTGAAACCCGCCACGGTGAGGCCGTGCGCGCGTCGATTGAATCGACCTTCGATAGCAAGGGTCTGGCGTGTGAATCGGTTATATCGTCGCTTGATGCACCCGGTGCAAAGACCGTCGAGACGACGTGATGCGCTACGTCAGTACCCGGGGCGGTGGCGCGTCGAGGCAGGCCAGTGAGGCCATCCTCGCGGGGTTGGCGGATGACGGCGGGTTGTACGTGCCGGATCGTCTTCCGAAGCTGGACTGGCGCGACACTGACGAGGCACCGCTGCCCGTTGTCGCCGAGCGTTTTCTCGCGCCTTTTTTTGACGGTGACGCGCTCGCGGGTGCGCTCCCCGATATCTGCCATGAGGCGTTCGACTTTCCGCTTGAACTTGTCCGTGTGGCGGACGAACGGCTCTGGGTATTAGAGCTGTTTCACGGGCCGACAGCGGCCTTCAAGGATTTCGGCGCGCGGTTCCTCGCCGCGTGCATGACGCGGTTACGTCAACGCGATGATCCGTCATTGCGCATTCTCGTCGCGACATCCGGTGATACCGGTGGGGCGGTCGCGGCCGCGTTTCACGGTCGAGAGGGGATCGCTGTGGACGTGCTTTATCCCGATGGTCTGGTCTCGCCACGGCAAGCCCAGCAATTGACCTGCTGGGGTGACAACGTCCGCGCGTTCAGTGTGGCTGGCGCGTTTGATGCGTGTCAGGCGCTCGTGAAGGCGGCGTTTGTCGATCCGGCGCTCGCGCATCATGCGCTGTCGTCGGCCAACAGTATTAACCTGGGGCGCGTGCTGCCGCAGGCCGCCTATTACGTCTGGGCGGCGCTGGCGCATCGGTCGCGTACGGGACACGCTCCGTCTTTTGTGGTGCCCACTGGCAATCTGGGTAACGCGTTCGCGTGTATCTGGGCGCGCGACACAGGTGCGCCGATTCGCGACATTCACTTCGCCACCAATGACAACCGGACGGTACCCGAGTTCGTGCACGGGCAAGACTGGGCGCCACGGCCCAGCGTGGCCACCATCGCGAACGCGATGGACGTCGGTAATCCGAGCAATATGGAGCGACTTCGTGCCTTGTATTCGGACGCGCGGCTGCGCGCCTCGTTTACAGCCAGCTACGTAACGGATGAGGCAATCAAACGGCAGATACCGCACGATGCCTCGCGGCGCGGCCAGATCCTGTGTCCGCATACGGCGGTCGCCACACATGTTTACGATCGCGACCTCGTACCGAACGGGTGGGACGAGCGCGACACGATCGTCGTGGCGACGGCGCATCCCGCTAAATTTGAAACGGTGGTTGAGCCCCTGCTCGGACGAGCTGTGCCGGTGCCGGAGAATCTGCAGGTGTTGCTGGATTTGCCAAGTCATTCGCTGCCCTTGATCCCCGAACTGGCAGACTATCGGGCGCATTTTTCGTGAGGCCGCTAAACGCCTGTGTCATATTGACGCGGCGCCCCCGGCGCGAAGCATGCCGGGTTCGCACGGCTGATTTATCCGAGACCACTCTATGACCCGACTCATTCTCCTCGTTGCGCTGATTCTGGCAGGCTGCTCGGCGACGCCGTTCAAGACGGTCACCAACATCGATTTGTACGGCGAGCGCTTTGTGCGTCTCGCGCTGGCGCTCGGTCAGCATGATGCCGATTACGTAGACGCGTACCACGGGCCGGAGCAGTGGCAGCGTGACGCCGAGGCGACGGAGGAGTCGCTGAATTCAATCCGCGAGGCGGCGGAGGACGCAGCGGTTGTGCTGCGCGCGGCGCGGCCCCGTTCGCGCCGCTCCGAGCAGCGTCGCCTGCATCTCGTCAAACAGTTCGAAGCACTCGCGTTTCGCGCGCGCATGTTGCAGGGCGAGTCGTTTACATTTGATGAAGAATCGCTCGGTTTGTACGACGCGGTCGCACCCACCCACAGCGCGGTCTACTTTCAGGCTGCGCTCGACGAACTGGATGCCACGCTCAATACGGTCGAAACCGACGCGGAATCCAATGGGACGCTGGCTGATCGATACCAGCGCTACCGGACACGATTCGAGGTGCCGGCAGGGCGGCTGGACGCTGTGTTTCGGGCGGCGATTGCAGAGTGTGCCGAGCGCACTCGGGCGCAGGTGCCGTTGCCCGAGGGCGAGTCGTTTCGGATTGAGTACGTCTCGGACAAGTCGTGGAGTGGCTATAACTGGTATCAGGGTGGGTCGCAAAGCCTGATTCAGGTCAACACCGACTTCCCAATTCATATTGACCGCGCGATCGATCTGGCGTGCCACGAGGGTTACCCGGGACATCATGTGTACAACACGCTGGTCGAACGCGAGCTGCTCAAGAAGCAGGGCTGGATCGAGTTTTCGATCCTTCCCCTGTTCAGCCCCACCGGCCTCATCGCGGAGGGCAGCGCCAATTACGGGATCAAAATGGCGTTTCCCGGGAACCAGCGAGTCGCGTTCGAGCGGGATGTCTTGTTTGAATTGGCGGGGCTCGACCCCAATCAGGCGGAGACGTATTACGCCGTGCAGTCGGTTGTCGAACGGCTGTCCTACGCGGGTAATGAAGCGGCGCGGCGTTACCTCGACGGGGCCTTCACGGCGCAGCAGGCTGCCAACTGGCTTGAACAATACGCATTAATGGCGCCGGACCGCGCGCGCCAGCGTGTCCAGTTTTTCGATCAATATCGGGCTTACGTGATCAACTACAACCTCGGCCGCGATCTGGTGGCCGCGTACGTCGAGCGGTCGGATGAAGACCTGCAACAGCGTTGGAATCGCTTCGAACGCTTGCTGTCATCGCCGGTACTGCCGTCCCAGCTCGTCGCCGAGTAACGCCAAGGATCAGGTCGAGGCGTTCTGCCCATGCGCGTAGAGCGCGCGCGCGACGCAGGCGGTAATCGCCTTGCCCGTTGCAATGTGTAAGAACTCGTTCGGACCGTGTGCATTGGAATGCGGACCGAGCAGCCCGGTTACAAGAAACTGCACGCCAGGGAATTTCTCGCCGAGCATGCCCATAAGCGGGATGGATCCGCCTGTGCCCATGTACATCACATCGCGCCCGAAATAATCGCGGGAGCCGGCGAGCAACGCCTCGTACAGCCACGGTGACACGGCCGGTGCGTTCCATCCGCCCATAGCCGACTCCACGTCGAAATGGACGCGGGCGCCATGCGGGGGATCACGTTCGAGCTCGCGTTTTACTGCATCGGCGGCCGCCGCGGGGTCGGCGCTGGGCGGAAGCCGGAACGAGAGTTTCACCTGCGTCGAGGGTCTTAGAACATTGCCGGCGCTGTCGATCGATGGCAAGCCCTCGGCACCGGTTATGGTCAGGGTGGGTCGCCATGTGTTGGCGAGCAACTGCTCGGTGACGTCGGCGCTCACTGCGCTTGTGGTCCCGGCCCACGGGAAGTCCCCCGCAACCGCATCCTGCAAAACGCGCCCCGTGGCGGTGGCTTGCTCGACGCGGTGATCGGGAATCGGCACATTCAGTTCATCGACAACG
>JBCCMA010000197.1:0-4833 GCA_039026595.1 Pseudomonadota bacterium | reverse complement strand
GTCCCGGACCGGGACCCGGTCCGATTCCCACGCCGGCAAATGGATTCGGTTACGCCGTTTACGACGGCACCTGGGACAACCTGCCGAATTTCGACGCGCTGACGCCTATTGCGACCGGCGAGTCAGGCAGCATCAGTCTCGGTGTGACCTCGCAAACAGACACATTTGGTTTGGTCTTCGCCAGGACCATCGACGTGGCGACTGCGGGGCAGTACACGTTCTTCACCCGTTCTGATGACGGTTCGAAGCTGATCATCGACGGGCAAGTGATTGTGGACAACGATGGGCTTCATGGCGCGCGCACGCGCTCCGGCACCGTGACGTTGTCGCCGGGTCAGCATGATTTGCGCATCGAGTTCTTCGAGAAGTTCGGCGGACAGGTGCTCGAGGTTGAGTATCAACCCGCCGGCGGGGGGCGAGGCCCGATTCCATCCAACGGTCGTCTTGCGGGGACGGGCGCGCCGCCGCCACCCCCGCCACCACCCGGGCCGGTGAATGGCTTCGGCTTCTCGGTGTACGACGGCACCTGGCGTAGCCTGCCCAATTTTAACGGACTGACGCCCATTGCAACGGGGACGAGCGATCGCATTGACGTGGGTGTCACATCCCAATCCGAAACGTTCGGACTGGTGTTCACCAACCGGCTACAAGTGTCGGCGGCGGGGCGCTACACGTTTACGACGAATTCAGACGATGGGTCGCGTTTGTACGTGGACGGTCAACTGGTGGTCGATAACGATGGATTGCACGGTCCGCGCACACGCAGCGGAACGGTCACTCTGTCTGCCGGTGCGCACTCGTTGAGGGTCGAGTTCTTCGAGCGCTTCGGTGGACAGGTGCTCGATGTGACCTATCAGCCGCCGGGTGGGACGCCGCGTGCGATCCCTGCCAATGGTGAGCTCGCGGGGGGTACGAACCCTGGGCCTGGTCCCGCGCCTACGCCAAACGGCGCGTTCGGCTACGCCGTCTACGATGGAAACTGGAATGTGTTGCCAAATTTCGGCGCACTGAACCCCATCGCAACCGGAAGCTCGAACACCATCGGTGTCAATGTCACTTCGCAGACCGAGACATTCGGACTGGTCTTCACGAATACGCTGACGGTGCCGAGTGCGACGAGCTACACTTTCCGCACGCGCTCAGACGATGGCTCCAGGCTCTATATTGACGGACAGCTGGTGGTCGACAACGACGGTCTGCACGGCGCGCGTACGCGCAGCGGCGCCATCACACTGACGCCGGGAAACCACGCTCTCAGGGTCGAGTTCTTCGAGAAGTTCGGCGGGCAGGTTCTGGAGGTGAATTACCAGGTCGCGGGCGGCGCCTTTGGCCCGATACCTGCCAACGGTGAGCTGGCGGGCGGCGGCAGCCCGGGATCCGGCTTCGCGTATTCGGTGTATGACGGCAGTTGGACCGTCCTCCCGAATTTCGAGACGCTGTCGCCGATTGTGCGCGGCGTCTCGGATCGCATCGGGTTGAACGTCACGTCGCAGACAGAGACCTTCGGTCTGGTGTTCACACGCTCGTTCAATGTGCCGAACGGGGGCAACCTCGAATTCCGCACATCAAGCGACGATGGCTCGAAAGTGATTATTGACGGGGTTGTCGTAGTGGACAACGACGGGCTGCATGCGACGCGTACGCGAACCGGCACCATTTTCCTGGCGCCCGGGCCGCACACGCTTCGAGTCGAATTCTTTGAGCTATTTGGCGCCGAGGTGCTGGATGTGGCCTATCGACGCCCCGGTGGCACGTGGCGATCGATACCCGCGACCGGTGATTTGTAATCAGGGGCAGAAACCAAAGGCTGATGGCCCAGGTTCCTGGAAATACAGACTTCTGAACAGACCCAGATCGACGGCGTTAACCACGCCGTCACTGTTCAGATCGGCTTGGGTGCCTTGCGAAAAAAACAGGGAGCGAAAAATCCCGAGGTCGAGGAAGTTGTGGATGCAGGACTGGGAAAAATCGGCGTCGCACCGGTTGCCGTAGCCGTCCTCATCGGTGTCCTGTTGGCCGGGGTTGGCCAGGAGTGTGCAGTTGTCGATCGCGTCGGGAATACCGTCGTCGTCGGTGTCCACAGCGAAGTTGGCGGTCTTGAAGTCATCGAACGTGTCCTGCAGCAGGTCGATCGGTTCCACTAACGAATTGGGCGAGCGAACGTCGAGGCGTAGGTAAGGGGCATCGGGTTGATCGCCCCGTCGGCTGACCCCGATGTAGGCAGCCAGCGCCGACGTATTGGGGCAGCGTCGGTCCGCCCGCGGTCGCTTGGCCGCCTGCAGCGTGGCCATTAGCCGGTCTCCGAGCCAGCCCGAGGAGGTGGTGAAGGCGGCCTGCATATCCAGCAGCACCTCTTCTTCCAGAAGAATGTTGCCGGCGATCGCATAGTCCGGTCCGTTCAGACTGCCGGCAAAGCTCGTGTTGTCGTCGCCCGTAAAGTGCGCGGTAACCACGTCGTTCGTGTACGTGGCGATGCTGACAATTGCGTATTGCCGCTGTCCCGGCGTACCGTTCTCATCGTTGCTAAGCAGCCAGTCCAGTACCTCGTCCGCTGAGTCGTGATCCAGCAATCGATCCTGACCGTTTTCAAGGTTGGTGATGGAGACCAGCGACTGCGCGTTGATCGCGCCTTTGCCCGGCGCAAAACGGGACACGAACGACCCAAGCGAATTGATATTGACGCACGTTGCGACGGCACTTCCCACTTCGTCCGTGATGGGGTCGACCGCGACAATTGAAAACGTTGCGTTTGCGGCGCCGGCGCCGGCCAACAGCAGGCTGATGAGCAAAGGGCGGACTGGCTGTTTCATGACGTTGTCCCGTTGAGCGTGCGCAGCCTGAGAGCAAGGCGGATCATGTCGTCGAGCGAGCTTTGTCGTTCGTCGGTGCTGAGCGCTGCGTCGCTTCGGATATGGTCGCTGACGGTTACGATGGTCAGTGCGCGCGCGCCGAACTCTGCGGCGACGCCGTACAAGCCCGCAGCCTCCATTTCGACGCCGAGCACACCGTACTTCTCCATGACATCAAACATTTCAGGCTCCGGGGTGTAGAACAGGTCGGCCGAGAACAGGTTGCCGACCCGCGCCGGCAGGTTGAGCTCGCGAGTCGCGCGCACAGCCCGTTCGAGCAGGTTGTAATCCGCAATGGCGGAGAAGTCGTAGCCTCGGAAGCGCATTCGGTTCACATTCGAATCGGTGCATGCCCCCATGCCGATCAGCACATCGCGCAACTGCACGTCCGGTCCGAGAGCGCCGCAGCTGCCAATGCGAACAATTTCCTTTACACCGAAACACTCAATGAGCTCGGTTGCATAAATTGATGCGGACGGAATGCCCATGCCGCTGCCCATCACGGATACCCTGTGATCTTCGAAATAGCCTGTGAAGCCCAGCATGTTGCGAACGTTGGTGACCTCCTGGGCGCGCTCAAGGAAGTGGTCGGCGATGTACTTGGCGCGGAGCGGATCGCCCGGCATTAAAACGAAGTCAGCGAACGCGTCGGCGGAGGCGTTGAAGTGTTTGGGTTCCATTTATAAAAAACTCGTGCCGTGATCGAGGGGAGAAAGACCGAAATGGGCAGCCAGCGACTGGCCGATATCGGCGAACGTGCTGCGGTGACCCAGTGCTCGCGGCGTGATACCGCCGCCGATGCACAGAATGGGGATGTTCTCCCGGGTGTGATCCGAGCCGTGCCACGTTGGATCGTTACCGTGGTCCGCGGTCACAATCAGAAGGTCATCCGGTGATCGTGCGTCCAGAAGTCTCGGGAGGTGCTCCCGATCAAAGCACTCAAGCGCGCGTGCATAGCCCGAGACATCACGCCGATGACCGTATGACGAATCAAAATCCACGTAGTTGGTGAACACCAACGTCTGATCGTCGGCATCTTGCATGGCGGTCAGCGTCGCGGCGGTGAGTTCGCCAAAACCATTTGCCTTGTGTTTGCTCGTGATGCCGCGCTGCGCATAAATGTCAGCGACCTTGCCCACCCCCACGACGTTGCCGCCAGCCGCCACCAGTTCGTCGAGCACGGTCGGCGCCGGAGGGGGAATGGAGAAGTCGCGACGATTGCCGGTGCGCACAAAGCCACGCTCTGCGTCGCCAATAAACGGGCGGGCAATGACGCGCCCAAGGTTAAGATGATCGAAGCGCTTGCGCGCGTCCTCGCACAGTGCAAGCAAGCGGTCCAGCCCGAAATGATCTTCGTGGCACGCAATCTGGAACACGCTGTCCGCAGACGTATAGACGATGGGCTTTCCGGTTTTTACGTGGGTCGCGCCGTGCTCCTCAATGATGGCGGTGCCGGAGGCGTGGCAGTTGCCCAGGATGCCCGGCAGCTCATTGTCCTGAATCCATGGATCCAGCAGGTCGTGGCTGACGCTGTTTTCCTTTTGCGTGAAGTAATGCCAGTCAAACGGCACCGGCACGCCGGCGATCTCCCAGTGGCCACTTGAGGTGTCTTTGCCTTTGCTGACCTCTTCACCGACGCCATAGGCGGCGACGGGTTCGCTCATCGGGGTGCAACCTTCCGGGAACTGGCCGCGGTTGTCGCGGGCGGCGTGCATCAGGCCAAGTCGGGTGAGGTTGGGGATGTTCAGCGGGCCACTGCGGCCTTCATTGGCCTTACCGCGGGCGCAGTGCTCGGCGATATGACCGATGGTGTCCGCGCCGGCGTCGCCGTAGGCGGCGGCGTCTTTTGCGCCGCCTATGCCGACTGAATCGAGCACCAGTAGCGTGGCTTTTGCCAAGTTTGTCTCCTTTCTGGGTTGGCTTTGTGTGGGCGCTGCGGTTTACGGAGAGGTTGTGTTCCGGGGACCGCCCCGTTGGGGCTAAT
>JBCCMA010000196.1:0-4847 GCA_039026595.1 Pseudomonadota bacterium | reverse complement strand
TGTATTTCGTCAATAAAAAGAACGTCCCGAGGTTCAAGGTTTGTCAGGAGCGCAGCCAGATCGCCCGCTTTTTCGAGCACAGGCCCCGATGTCTGGCGCAACTGCGTGCCCAGCTCATTGGCCACGATGTGCGCCAGCGTGGTCTTGCCGAGCCCCGGCGGGCCAAAGATCAACATATGATCGAGCGCGTCGCCGCGCCGACGGGCCGCCTCGACAAAGATCGACATCTGTTTCTTGACGGCGGTCTGACCCACGTAGTCATCGAGGCGAGTCGGGCGAATCGCACGGTCGATCCGCTCCTCCCCGTGTTCGGTGTCGCCGCTCACAAGACGATCGGTCTCAATCACGTTGCCCGCCCTCCACCGGCATCCATCACGCGCTGCTCGCCTTCAACGCGTCGCGAATAATGTCCTGCGCCTGTCGACCTTCGGTCTCAACCTTGTCGATTAAACGGGTGGTTTCCGCACTGCTGTAGCCGAGCGCGAGCAGCGCACTGATCGCTTCGGAGCGCGGCGTGCCACTGGCGGGAGACAACGATGTACCGACGGGCGCGCTGGACTGGTCGATCTTGTCCGCCATCTCGACGA
This sequence comes from Pseudomonadota bacterium, assembly GCA_039026595.1. Classification (GTDB taxonomy): domain Bacteria; phylum Pseudomonadota; class Gammaproteobacteria; order Steroidobacterales; family JBCCMA01; genus JBCCMA01. Next base: position 4,260 of record JBCCMA010000196.1, on the reverse strand, counting down.
CCAGCCGCTCCGCCGTTTTTTTGCCAATACCAGGCAGCTTGACGAGGCGGGCCGTGTCTTTGCCCTGCACGCTGATCGCGAAGTCCTGCACGTTGATGCCGGACAAGATGGTGACCGCCAATTTGGCGCCCACACCCGACACCTTGATCAGCGACCGAAATAACGCACGTTCATCCTCGGTGCCAAACCCGTAGAGCGCCTGCGAGGTCTCGGCCACCGCCAGGTGAGTGAAAAGGGCGACATCCGCGCCCACAGCGGGGAGATCGTAATAGGTGGACATCGGCACGCTGACCTCGTAGCCCACACCACCGACGTCCACCAGAACGTCCGCCGCGTATTTCGCCGCAAGCCGGCCCCGCAGAAAACCGATCACGCGCCGGTCGCTCTGTTTAACGCAGCGGCGGTACTGAGCCCGAAGCCATGACATAGCGCCACGGCCAAAGCGTCAGAGGCATCGGCACTCATCTTGCCGTCCACCTTCAGAAGCGACTTGACCATGGCCTGCACCTGATCCTTGTCGGCCCCGCCGTAGCCGGTGACCGCTTGTTTGACCGCTCGCGGCGCGTATTCAAATACCCGATCGCTGCTGACAACACCATAGGCCGCGCACAACGCCGCGGAGCGCGCCTGACCGAGCTTGATGGCGCTGTCGGCATTGCGGTGCATGAACACGCTTTCCAGTGCGACCGCGCCGGGCCGATATTCGCGAAACACGTCTGCCAGCGAATGAAAAATCTGCTCGAGCCGGGCCACGTGGCTGCCCTCACGCGTGCGCACACACCCGCTGGCCACATAGCGCGATGTGCGCCCCGCCACGTCGACCACACCGAAACCGGTGCAGCGCGAACCCGGATCAATCCCAACGATGCGCACGGTTTTCACGTGATGTCAGCCGCTGAGAGCCTCGAGCACGTCGTCCGCGATGTCCGCGTTGGAATAGACCTCTTGCACGTCATCAAGGTCTTCCAGCATCTCCAGAAGCTTGATCATTGTGGCGGCTTCTTTCTCCCCCAGTTCTGCTGTCGTTGACGCTTGCATGGTGAGCGCCGCGCTTTCGGCGTTGAGCCCCGCACCCGACAGGGCCTCGCGCACCGATTCAAAATCCGCAGGTGCGGTGGTGACGTCCTGAGTGCCGTCCGAATGCACCACAACGTCTTCCGCGCCCGCCTCCAGCGCCGCCTCCATCAGTGTGTCTTCATCGACGCCCGCATCGAATGAAATCAGACCCACATGGTTGAACAGGTAGGCGACCGATCCATCCGCACCCAGATTGCCGCCGAATTTGCTGAAGGCGTGCCGGACGTCGGCAACGGTGCGGTTCCGATTATCGGTCATGCAATCCACCATGACCGCAACGCCTCCCGGGCCGTAGCCCTCGTAGCGGACATCCTCGTAATTCACGCCATCCAGATCGCCCGAGCCACGCTTGATCGCGCGTTCGATATTGTCTTTGGGCATCGACTGCCCTTTGGCCTTATCGACCGCCAGTCTGAGCCGGGGGTTGGAGTCCATATCGCCACCACCCATTTTCGCCGCGACGGTGATTTCCCGAATCAACTTGGTGAAGAGCTTGCCGCGTTTTTTGTCCTGGGCGCCTTTACGGTGCTGGATATTCGCCCATTTACTGTGACCTGCCATCGGTACTGTCTACCTCAAATGCGTCTATCGACGTCAGAAATTCAAACGGAAACCAACGTGAATGCCGGTATCGAACGTAAAACTGCCCCCGCCATCGAAATCCGCCTTGACGTTACGAAAGCCCACATACACCTCGCCTTCGCGCAGCACGGAGTAGCTCGCGTAGACAGAGATATCGAGCGCATCCGACACGTCGCCGAATGCCAGCACATCCGGCGCGTAGTACACATGTCCGCCGACTCCGAACCGGTTGTAGTCCGGTATCTTGGCATCGAAGAACCCGCCGACGGCCAGTCCTCCGCCATCCGCGTTCACCCCATCCACGTCAACATATATGACGCGTCCACCGACGCCGGCGTTGATCGGTTTGTTCTCCGTCGCAGCATTGCCGATCAGCTGGAACCCTACCGCGAGGACATCGCCACGGTCCTGATGGTGCAGCCACGACGCATCCACCTGCGTATTGCCCGCTGCAAGCGCGTGGGTGTAGGTGAGTCTGGCCGCGTCATCATTGATATCCAGCGACAACTGGTCGGCCTGGGCCGCACCACCGACACAGATCAGCGTGAGGCAAGCGGTCCGGCCGAAAGCGGCGTAAATGGATCTGGAGTGCAAAACGACTCTCCCGGAAATCTGAGGACAGCGGCCGCGTCGCGCGCACTCGCCCGACCCGGCCGTGCGATATGATAACGGGTTTAGGACCCGGAGTTCGACCGGACCCGATGGCCACCGCGACCGCACAACACGAACTAAACGTCGATCCGGCGGCCGTTATGGAACTGGCTGAAACGGGTGATGGCCGGGCGACGGCGCGCGGCGAACGCATCGCGCAATCGCTGCTGACGCTTGAGGCGGACCCACAGATCCGCGCCGCAGCACGACTTTTTCCGCTGGTCGAAAGCGGTGAACTCAGTGCGCGTACGATCGAAAAAAGACTGGGCCGTGATATGGCCTCGCTGTGTCGCGCGCTCGTGAAACTGTCGCGCTTCGGACTGGCCCACGGGTGGCAACCCGGACAACAGCTCGGTGTGAGTCAGGCCGACGCGCTTCGCAAGATGCTGCTCGCCACCGTCGACGACGTTCGTCTCGTGCTCGTTCGCATCGCCGACCAACTCTGCCGCCTGCAGGTGGCCAAGTCGGCGCCGGAGAGCGAACGCAGGCATACCGCCATGGAGGCGCGCCACCTGTTCGCCCCGCTCGCAAACCGCCTTGGTATATGGCAGCTCAAGTGGGAGATGGAGGATCTTGTGTTCCGGTTCCTCGAGCCCGGGACGTACAAGCGGATCGCGGGCTGGCTCGCCGAGCGGCGGGTTGATCGCGAAGACTACATTGCGAGAGCCATGGACGAACTTGAAGCGCGACTGGCCGAAGATAATATCCACGCGGAGATCGTCGGCAGGCCGAAGCATATATATAGTATTTACAAGAAGATGCAGCGTAAAAACGTTGGGTTTTCTCACGTTTACGATGTCCGCGCATTACGGGTTCTGGTCGGGACCGTAGCCGAATGCTACGCCGTGCTCGGCGCCATCCATGGCAAATGGCCCCACATTCCCGGCGAGTTCGACGACTACATCGCGACACCAAAAGGCAATAACTATCAATCACTTCACACCGCGGTCGTCGGCCCCGAGAAGAAGACACTCGAAATTCAGATTCGCACACACGACATGAACACGCATGCCGAACTCGGGGTGGCCGCCCACTGGCAGTACAAGGAGGGCGGCGGTCGCGCAGATGAATCATTCTTGAAGAAAATCAATTGGCTGAGAAGCCTGCTTGATCCAGAATCTGACTCAGGGGAAGGCAGCGATTCAAGCCTGATCGACCAGATGCAGGCCGAGGCGTTCGAGGATCGAATCTACGTCCTGACCCCCGGCGGCGACATCGTGGACCTGCCGCAGGGTGGGACACCGCTGGATTTTGCCTACCATGTGCACACCGACATTGGTCACCGTTGCCGGGGCGCCAAGGTGGACGGGCGCATGGTGCCGCTGACCTATGAACTCGGCAACGGCGATACCGTTGAGATTATCGCGGCGAAAACGGCTCAGCCCTCGCGCGACTGGCTGATCCCCCAGCTTGGCTATCTCAAGTCATCACGCGCCCGCGCCAAGGCAAGGGCCTGGTTTCGCAAGCAGGACCAGGAGCACAACGCGTCGCAGGGACAGACCATCTTTGATCGGGAGATGCAGCGCCTCGGTTTTGAGGACCCGCCCCACGTCAACGACCTTGCGCGCGACTTCGGTTTCCACGGAGCGACCGACCTGTACGTTGCGCTGGGAAGCGGCGACCTGGGCGGCGTAGACCTCGCGCGCGCGATCGAAAAACGGCTCGAACCCCAGGACTTACCTTCGCGATTAGCCCCCACCCGCCGCAGCCTGCCTGACAGTGAGCGCACCCATGATGACGGCGGTGTGCAAATCGAGGGGGTGGGCGATCTGATGACATCGATGGCCAAATGCTGCCAGCCTGTGCCGCCCGACAATATCGTGGGCTACATCACGCAGGGCCGCGGCATCACGATCCATCGTGAAGACTGCTCGAACGCCCGTCGACTTGCCGTCACGTCGCCGGAGAGACTGCTGTCGGTGAACTGGTCCGGTGGGTCGCATCGGTACG
>JBCCMA010000195.1:0-4863 GCA_039026595.1 Pseudomonadota bacterium | reverse complement strand
GTCGCGGGGCCCGCGCTTTGAAGCAGAGATCGCGCGGTGCTGATCAGTCCAACAGAACTGGATTCGCTGCCTCAGCGGACGACCCGGGTATTTGACGCAAGCTGGTACCTGCCCTCGGACAACCGTGATCCTGACGCAGAGTTTCTCGCCGCGCATATTCGGGGCGCACAGCGTTTTGATTTTGATGCGGCGTTTGCCGAATCAAAGACGGATTTGCCGCACATGCTCCCGGATGCGGGGGTTTTTCAATCCGGGTTGCGTCGCCTCGGCGTGAATCAGGACGACACGCTGGTCGTTTACGATACGGCCGGCCTGTTTTCATCAGCACGCGCGTGGTGGATGCTGCGAACGGTCGGGTTTGAGGACGTTCGCGTATTGAACGGCGGTCTACCGGCCTGGCGGTCTGCGGGGCGGGCAGTGGAAACCGGACCCGCGCGGCCTCCAGTTCCCGGGAATGGCGTGGTTCGGCTGCGTTCATCGTGGCTTGCCAGCGCTGAAAATGTCGTTGCGGCGATTGAGTGCGATCGCACGGTGATCGTCGACGCTCGCCCGGAAGCGCGTTTCACAGGTCAGCAACCCGAACCGCGACCGGGTCTGCGTTGCGGCCACATCCCGGGCTCTGTGAATCTTCCATTTGGCCTTGTGCTGGACGATGGCAAACTGCGCTCGGTCACCGACCTCAAAGCGTATTTTGACGCCATTGCCCCGCAGTATTACCGACTGATTTTCACGTGCGGCTCGGGCGTCACAGCGGCAATTCTTGCACTCGCGGCTGTGGTGGCGGGACGGGAACAGGTGTCGGTTTACGATGGATCGTGGGCCGAATGGGGCCGGGATGCGACCAAGCCGGTCGCCGCGGAGTCTCGGGTGGAATCGCAGTAGCGTTTAATGTGAACTCGCTTGTTCACGTGCCACGCTCAGAACGTGTCGCCGCCACTTGGCTCCAGCCATCTCAAACTCGAATGACTGGCTTAGCGTCTGCCTGACCGCCCGGCAGATTGATCTCGTTGACCGTTTGAGTGACCCCAATCCGATGCTCATGCGTGCGCGCCGTTATTCCAGTTTGAAGTGAAACGTCTGGCTCAAGGTTGAGCCGACCGTACGGCCGTTCTCCATCGCTGGTCGGAATCGAGCGCTGCGTAACGCTTGCCTTACGGCCGCTTCAAATCCATGCCCGCGCGGCGCAACCGATACGATCCTGATGCCGCTGACGCGACCCTGCGCGTCCACCGTAAACTGAGCAACGACCGTACCAGTTTTGCCGGCGGCTTGTGCGGCACGAGGGTAGGCCGGACGGAGCGGCGTGCGTGCTTGTGCCGCCCGGTCAATCGGTTGGGGCGTCCCCATAACCGCCCATCGATCCGGTGTGACCGGAGCTGTGGATATGGACGGCACGGTCAGGGCCGGCGTTTCCGGCGGTGTCACTTCCATAGGCGGCACAGTCGTCAATCCCTGGAGAGAGGGCGGGCGCGCGGGCAGCTTTGGCGGTGACGGCGCGGGTGGCTCGGTGGGAGCGGGAGCCGGCGGCAAAATAGCGACATCATTGACGGGCGTATAGCACGGGACGTTCGTCCACTCGGGCGTTTCGATTAAATTCTGCATCGTCCACTGCAACCCGAGTGCGACGATCAGTGCGCCCGACGCCGATGCCGCCCACCTGCTGCGGTCTGAGCTTTGCCATTCCATAATGCGGCCCGAATACGAATATCTTCGTAGTATTGGCTTCGTAGAGCTAGCTGTCAAATTTATCGTCTGATCCGGGTCGCCTCCCCGCAGCGCACGAAACCACGAACTTATGGCGCGACTTGTGCGAAGCTCTCACGGGGAATCGGAGAGGGAGGCGCTCATGTTTTTTACGACGCGAGCCGGTTTGTGCGCGCTTCTGATTGCCGCACTGTTCAGCACAACAGGATGCAGTTCGATGGACACCAATGCTTCCGGATTGACGGACGACGGCCGCTTTGTGGCCTGCCCGAACAAACCCAACTGCCGCTGTAGTGATGCTGACGATGACACGCACGCCATCGCCCCGTACCGCATCGTCGGTGAGCCTGCGGTCGCGTGGGCGGCGCTGGCGACGTGGCTCAGCGCCGAGCCGCGCATCGACCTGAAAGAACGGCGGGATAACTATCTGTACGCGGTGGCCACGACGCGTCTGTTGCGTTTCAAAGACGACGTGGAATTTCACCTGCGGGCGGATCAGGGCGTGATCGCTGTGAGATCGGCGTCACGCGTCGGGCATTCCGACCTTGGCGCCAACCGAAAACGGCTCGAGCGTATCCGGCAGGCGCTGGCCGATCAGGGCGTCGTCGCCCGCGACTGACGAGCTCAGTTCCTTTCAGTCCCCCACAGTTCGTCCAGTCGCTTGTCGCGACCGCAACCGCGACGATAGAACTTGTAGCGAATAGGATTTCGCAGATAGTAATCCTGGTGATAATCCTCGGCCGCGTAGAACGCGCTGGCCGGTTTGATCTCGGTCGCGACCACGTCGCCGAACTGCTTCGCCACCGCCGCTGCGGTTTCGGTCGCCAGCGCCTGTTCCTGTTCGTTCATAAAGTAGATGCCGCTGCGATACTGCGTACCGCCATCGCAAAACTGGCGGTTCACGGCGAACGGATCGATGTTCTTCCAGAATACGCCCAGCAGCTCGCGGTACGTGACGCGCGACGGATCGTATTCGATGCGTACCGCTTCGGTGTGGCCGGTGACGCCGGCGGACACTTGTTTGTAGGTCGGTGATTCCACATCGCCGTCGGTATAGCCCGATGTGGTGGACAGGACGCCATCCAGTTTGTCGAACGGCGGCTCCATACACCAGAAACAGCCACCGGCGAAAATGGCCACGGCGACGTCGCCGTTGGTGTTTGTTGCGGTGGTGCCGTCGTCACTGGCGCGGCCCGGTACCGGCTCATTGGCGCAGGCGGCGAGCGTGAAGACGGTGCAAAGCAGGGCGGTCAGGCGCCCGATCGGTTTTGTCATGTTCATGCTCACTTAAGACCGGCGGGACGGTAGAGATATTTCACGCCGAACCGTCGGCCCATTTTATTGAACAACCCATCGATGCGGTCTGTACTTTTGGTCCGTGGCCGGTGGTCGCAATGGCGAGCATGGCGTCGACGAGTTCGCGACGGCGTTTTGTGGCATCGCCCATGGCAGCATCGTCGAGCCGGCCGCGATACTGCAATTGACCCTGACCATTTAGTCCAAAGAAATCGGGAGTGCAGATGGCGCCCCACGCTCGGCCGACGCTCTGGTCCTCGTCCACCAGGTAGGGAAAATCAAAGCCGTTTTCTTCGGCGAACCGACTCATGTTCTCTGGGCTATCGCTCGGATAGCTTTTGTAGTCGTTTGACATGATGGCAGCGACGCCGATGCTCGCGTCCTGTAGTTCACGTGTGTCCGTTGCCAGGCGTGACGCGATGGCCTGTACGTACGGGCAGTGATTGCAGATAAACGCCACCAGCAGACCTCCGGGCGTGATCAGATCTTCGAAACGGTGAACGCGGCCCGCCGGGTCACTTAACGTAAAACCCGGCGCCTGCCATCCGAAGTCACATAGCGGTGTGTTGAGTAGCATGCGTCATCTCCCTGATGAGTAGTGATACGCTCGCGTTTTCCGGAGCGAGCGCGTGTCCGCAGCCTATGGGCAAGGTTGTCAAATTTCAAAAGCCGTCCGCAAAGTCCGCGGCGCGCAAAAAGACGCTGTGCCGACACGGCTTCCATAAGTGGGAAACCGATCCGCGAAAGCAGTTCGACGTCAAGCAAGGTCGTCTTGTCAGCCGCGATCGCTGCGTACGCTGCGGCAAGGTGCGCACCACCGTCACCTGACAGGCCGGTTACGGGATGTGTCGCAGCCACTGGTCGGTCGCGAATTTCTCGGAGACGCGCTGCTCGGCGGCCGCGCGTTCCTCATCGGTGATGTGACCGGCGCGACCACCATTCAAATCGATAAACGTTTGGCGCATGTGGGACATGACCGCCGCGCGTTCCATGCCGGTCTGGCTGCGCACGGGATCCACGCGCTTGCCGGCGCTCTTGACGCCTTTGTCCGACAATTTCTCGCGGCCGATGCGCAATACCTGCATCATTTTGTCGGCGTCCATATCGTAGGCCATTGTCACGTGGTGCAGCACACCGCCGCCCTTGTAGCGCTTCTGCGCGGCGCCGCCGATTTTGCCCTTGGGACTGGCGATGTCATTGAGCGGTTTGTAGGTGGCGGCAACACCGAGATCATTCAGCGCTTTCAGAACCCACTGATCGAAAAAAGCGTACGACTCCGGGATTGACATGCCCCGAACCAGTTCGCCAGGCGCGTAGAGTGAGTAGGTGATGGCCGTCCCCACCTCGACGAACATCGCTCCTCCGCCCGTCACGCGCCGGACCACCTCGACACCGTGGCGTTGTGCCGCTTCCATGTCCACCTCATTACGCAGAGACTGGAACGCGCCCATGATGACCGCCGGCCGATCCCACTCCCAGAAACGCAGCGTGGGCGCGCGGCGCCCCTCATCCACCTCGATCGCCAGAACGTCGTCGATGGCCAGATGCATAGCGGGAGACAGCGGCTCGGCGTCGAGGATCTGCCACTCGAAATCCCGCCAGGTCTTGCCGATGCCGAGCGCGCGGCGCACCGCGATCACAACGGCTTCCAGCGAGAAGCCGATCAGCTCAGCGTCGGGTCGCAAACCGGCCTCGAGCGCGGCCAGCATGTCTTCCGCAGACGCGTCCGCACGCATCCCCTCCAGGGCCTGGCACAGGTCGGTGAGTGCCCCTGCCGGCTCAAGAAAGAAATCGCCGGCGATCTGAACATGCTGGAGCTGGCCGTCTTGCACCTCAAGATCCGCCACCACCAGTTTTCCTTCC
>JBCCMA010000194.1:0-4870 GCA_039026595.1 Pseudomonadota bacterium | reverse complement strand
GGGTCAGGTCGCTTAGATAATCGACGCGGCCGGGAAACTGTACATTGGTGATCGATGCATTGAAGTCTGCGGCCGCCTGAGACGACGCATCGCCGATCACACCAAACAGTGCCTTCAGGTCGCCAAGCAGTACATCGCGTTCTGCGGTTTTTTCGGCGATGACATCCTCATTGGTCGCGTAGGTCGTCTCGAGCTCTTCACTGCGATTCTCGGCAGACGTCCGCGCGGCGCGCGCCTCATTCAACAATCGCTGCTGCTCGGCTTTGGCGTCGCGGAAGCGCTTTTCCCGAGCCCGGTTTTCCGCCGAGTTCCGAGCCTTACCCTGGCGAACCAGTTCCATGAGCTCGGAAATGCTCTTGGCTTTTTCACTCTGGGCCTCGGCCACTGGCGCCGTCGCCGCCATCGAAAGGAACAGCGCGGATACCATCGCGGTAGAAATAATGGTCTTTTTCATGATCAGGACGCCTCCGGCGCAGGCACGGGCAACAGGAGCATCTCAGGGGCACGCTGCTCTTCGGCAACCTGCAGCCCGGTCTTCACAGCCGAACGATATTCATTCCCAAGATCGACCCACTGTTTGCTCTTGTGGTCCCAGCCCTTGGTGATCGAGCCGTCCGCCGTCTGCCAGTAAAGGCCGATTCGACCAATACGCAGAAAGTCGACGTCGCGCTCCGTCCCGTTGTCGTCCACCTTGCCGCGGTAGTGCTCGATGGTCCGACCGTATTCGGCTTCGGTCTTGTATGCTTCGGTCACCTGCCGAAACTTCTCGGATACGGTGACGTCCGCGCGCTCCAGCAGAGCGTTCAGGCGGTCGATGCGAGCCGAGCGCTCCTCTTCGAGGAACGGCACGTCAAGTTCGACAAACTGACCCAGCGTGTCGATCATGTTTTTCATTTTCGGCACGATCTGACGTTTCAGCACCGCGATCTTGTCCGCCGCGCTGTCCAGAATTTCGATCTCGATGTTCTGGTTGTTGACCTGATTTTGCATCAGCTCGATGAACACGTTCAGACCGTCGGTCTCCTGCGTCACCTGCCGGTACTGATTCTCCAGCTTCTCCGTCTCGCTTACGATCGCCTCAACGCGCTTCTGCGACGCTTCGTTGGCCTGCATCTTCTTGATGTCGGCGGCGAGGACGGTGCTCAGGCTCTGCGCCGCAAGACCGCTACTGAAAAATAACAGAACCGCCCCCGCGCTCAAGCGCAGCGCGGTCATCGAATAACTCGCTTTCATTGTGTGCCTCTGAATCCCCGGTCAATTTTGATCAGCGCAGGTCTGATCAGCTGTCGCCGCCTGGCGGCAGCGCAAGAGTATAGCCATGGATTACGGCCATTTGAAAATCGACAGGCACGGCGGATGCGACGAATCGAAGCTCAATTCGTTAAAGATGACAATATGTTACGAATGTAACGGGCGGAGCAGGCCCGGTCGCTATCCCGGTCCGGTCAGGTTGTGAGCGATGATCGGAGCGCGCCGATTCCCCGGTTTGAACAACACCACCTGCACATCGCCGATCACCCGCTCAAGGAATCCCGCCTCGCAGTAGTGCAGGTAATACCGCCACATGCGGACGAAGCGCTCGTCGTAGCCCTGGGCGCGCACCTGATCCAGCGCGCCGCTGAAGCGCTCGCTCCAGTCGCGCAAGGTGCGCGCGTAGTGACTCGCAATATCGGTCACGTGCATCACGTTCAGATCCGACACTTTCCCCAGTGACTGGCAAATAGCGCCGAGAGACGGCAGGCATCCGCCCGGGAAGATGTACTTCTTGATGAAGTCCACATGGTCCCGCGCGCGCAAATAATTCTGCTCGTTCATGGTGATGGTCTGCAGACACATAAGACCATCGTCGTGCAGCAGTTCGCTGCACTTTTCAAAGTAAGTGTCGAAGTACTCGTGGCCGACCGCCTCCAGCATCTCGATGGAGACGATCTTGTTGTACTGACCGGTCAGGTCGCGGTAGTCACACTTGAGCACCCGGATGCGATCAGACAAACCGGCCTGTTCGACACGCTCCGTCGCCAGACGATACTGCTCCTCGGAAACGGTCGTGGTGGTGACTCTGCACCCGAAGTCACGCGCCGCCTTGATCGCAAAGCCGCCCCAGCCAGTCCCGATCTCCAGCAGGTGATCGTCCGGCGTCAGCGCCAGCTTCCGGCAAAGCAGTTCGTTCTTGTACTCCGCTGCACTGTCGAGGCTGCTGTCAGCATCAGGGTACACCGCACTGGAGTACATCATGCTTGGATCGAGGAACAGCCTGAAAAGGTCGTTACCCAGATCGTAGTGCGCAGCGATGTTGCGCCGACTACCGCCGCGGGTGTTCCGGACAAGAAAACGGAACGCATCGCGCAGCCAGCGCTTCGGCGCGGAAAACGCACCATCGATGCCGTTCAGTGCCTGACCGTTCATGATAAACAGGCGCACGAGAGCCGTCAGATCCTCACAACGCATGTGGTCAGCCATGTAACTTTCCGCGGCGCCCAGAGCGCCATCGAGGACCACCTCGCGATAGAACACGGGGTCGGCGATCGTAATGTGCGCGACCGGCGCCTGCGCCGAATCCGTCAACGCGTCGTCCGATTGACCGAATGTGGAGACGACACCGTTTTCGGTGACCACCAAACGTCCGCGTTCGATGCGTTGCAGGGCATCAAACAAACGGCGCCGGTAAAAGTTATAGGTCGGTCCGTTCGTTTTTTCGGCGGTTGGGGTCAGATCACTCATGCGCAGACAGCTCCTGATGGGTGCGGGGCGTCCGTCCGGGGCGTTACCCGGGGCGCTGCACGTCGGCCTGGCGCTTTTTCGGATGCGGAACAAACGGCACGCGCTTGTACAGCAATCGCGCCGCCTGATAGTAAATCAAGGCTGTCACTTTGAACGTCATTAACGGTTGACGCAACCATGTGCGCCAGAACGCACCGCGCGTCAGCGGAAGGCGCCGCAACATGAGCGTTGCGTCGAAGAGTTTTGCGCCGTTTTGAAAGGTATTGTTGTGGACGCGAAGTCGCTCGCCTGGCGCGCTGAAGCGCCATTCATATGACGTGTCCATCGTCATAAACGGCGAGACATGGAAGGCCTTGTCAAACTCAAACGTCTGACCGTGCGGCCCCGCAACACCGTCGCCAAGCACGTACCAGTGCCGCTCGCCCCACGGGGTATTGGTCACCTCGGCGATAATGCGCTCCACCGTTTGGCCGCTGGCATCGAAACAGTAGTAGAAACTGACGGGATTGGAGACGTAGCCAAAAAACCGCGCGTGCGTGAGCAGGCGAACAGGCCCGTTGAGCGTGTAGCCGTGCTCCGCCAGCAGGCGGGCAACCGATGTCTTTAGTGGTTCTTCAGGCGGGCCAAGATGATCGTCGCGGCGGAAGCGGACCGGTGCAAAACGTCGGGTCGATAGCAGACCACGCCGGCCCAACAGCGCGTCGATTTCATCAAGGTCGAGGTAAAGCTGGAACAGCCCGTACGTGAACGAATTGATGGCCGGGGTGAAGCGCCGGTGCGAGACACGGCCAACGTAAAGACAACTTGCGTAATCCGATGAAGCCGTCATACACCAACCGGCGAGCCCACCGCCACTGCTTCCCGAATGCGGCTGGCCGCAGCCAGCCCACTGACCACGCCGTCCTCATGGAAGCCGTTACCGAGATACGCCCCGGCGAACGCCGTGCGTCGCTGCCCGGACAGGTCGCGTAACGCCGACTGACCCGCCAACGCCGAGGTGGTGTAAAGCGGATGCGCCATGATCTGCCGATGCAAAACGCTCGAGGGCGCGATTCGATCCGACGCATTCAACGTCACGCACACCGGCTTCGGTGTATCGAGATGCTGCAGGATATTCATACTGTAGGTGAGCGTTGCCACATCGCGCTCGGTTGCCTGAAGGTGGTAATTCCACGCCGCCCACGCGCGACGACGTTTCGGCAGCAGCGACCGATCGGTGTGCAAAACCACCTCATTATCCTGATAGCGTATCGCCGCAAGCGCCGCCTTTTCGCGATCGCTGGCATCATTCAGAAGCGCAAGCGCCTGATCGCTGTGGCAGGCGAGAATGACGTAGTCAAACTCGCGGCTACCCAACGGCTCGATGTGTAGGGTCACGCCATGCTCATGGCGCCGTATCGCGGTCACCGGCCGATTGACCAGCACCTTGCCGCGAAGACTTGGCAGGAGCTTATCGATATAGGTACGCGAGCCACCGCGAACGGTCCGCCATACGGGTCGGTCAGTCAGGTTAAGCAGCCCGTGATTGGCAAAGAAACGCAGGAAAAAAGACGCGGGAAATTCGCGAACACGGGCGGGCTCAGTCGACCAGATGGCGCCCGCCATCGGCAGTATGAACTGCTCGACGCAGGCCTTGCTGTAGCCGCGAGTCTCAATGTACTCGCCGAAGGTCTCGGACAGATCACCGCTTTCAAGGGCCTGTTTGCCTTCGTCAAAGAACCGTTTGATCTCCAGCAGGAAACGATAATAGCAGGGCTTCAACGCATTGCGACGCTGAGCAAACAGCCCACCCCAGCTACCGCCCCGGTACTCAAGCCCGCTTCGCTCATCGCTCAGGCTGAAGCCCATGCTGGTGGGCACGCTGTCCACGCCGAGCTCGTTCAGAAACGCGATGAAATTAGGGTAGGTCCAGTCGTTAAACACAATGAACCCAATATCGACGGACACCGCGCTTCCCGCGATCTCGACGTCGAGCGTTCGCGTGTGCCCGCCTACGTAATCGCCCGACTCAAAGACCGTGACGTCGCATTCATCGTCGAGCGCTCGCGCCGCTGTCAGCCCCGAGATGCCGCTGCCAACAACCGCCACGGTCGGGCGCGCGCTCATACTTTACATCCCAGGATAATTCGGCCCACCGCCACCTTCCGGC
>JBCCMA010000193.1:0-5072 GCA_039026595.1 Pseudomonadota bacterium | reverse complement strand
GCCGCATCGATGCCCCGCCAGCCGTGCACGAACACCGCCACCGGATACCCCCCAGGCGGCGGCGCGGTGCCGGGGAGATCGAGTCGAGCGAACACACGCAGACCATCCGACGAATAGGACAGGACCGACGACGGACGTTGATCGTTCGAGCGGTCCTGCTCGTGGAAAAGCGCTGCGCCGTAGCGTCGCTCGCGAAGGGCATCGATCGAAAGTGAAGAAAGTGAGGGCACGCCGACGGTCGGGCCCGGGCGGTCCGCAGAAGCAGCCGAACCGAACCCAACGATCATCATCGCCAACCCGATCGCCAGCGGACGCACCATCATCACGGCGACAGTTCGAACTGGCGCTTCAATACATCGAGGCCTTGCAGCGCAAGGTAGTGCGGCAGGTCGATCAGGACCCAGTTCTCCGCCAATCGATCACCCTCGCGACGATACACATCGACGATCCGCATTTCGGATTCGGTTGCGCTGGCAGGCAAGCCAAGAAACCCACCCGTCGACCGGTTGGTGAGATTGGGCCAGCCAAAGAACCCGCAGTAATTACCCTCAGCGATACGTGTGACGTGCCCAAGAAATTTTTTGTCGGTGAGTTGGGTTCGAAACGGGTATTGATGGTGTTTCTGGTAACGGCGAATGGTCTTGACCGACCCGATGCCCGCGGGTCCGTACCACGCCATGTCGTCCTGCCACGTTTTGGCAAGGTATTCAGGTGGACACTGGTCGTTGCCAGTCACATTCAAATGCTGCAGGTCATCGATCATGCGATTGACCAGCGCTAACGTTGCCATGCCTTCGGCCGGGTCCTGCCCCTCAAGCAAAACGCCGTCCCGTGTGCGCGGCCCGGGATGCCAGTGCTGCGCGCCTGTCTGCGCGGGCAACGGATCACATCCGGCCCGCTGCATGACACCGATGACATCGAGGAACAGTGCCGACTCGGCCACTTTCCCGTCGACCACGCGATCAAACTCAGCGTAGCGCACCGGCATAAGGCGACCGGTTGGCGCCACACCAAGCCACTCGCCGTCAAACAACCCGACGAAGTGGCCCATGCTCATGGTCCAGATATCACCGCCGTCGGCCGCGTTGTTTGCGCCCGCGATGAAAATATCTTCGCGCCTGTGCAGTGCGGAGAATGCAGAACGGAACGGCGCAAAGAACGCCTCTACCGCCCCTTCCGCATCGGGCTGCTCGTAGAACGGCCGGACGCCGCGCCACCGGTAATCGTCAGCCGTGAGTGATGACAGGGTGTCTGCAAGATCCGTTTCCGGCGCCGAATCCATCGCGTCGTGGAGGGCGCGCGCAGCGCGTTTGGCGGTCTGGAACAAAGTGGGGTCGGTCACGATTGTGCGGGCTCGTTGCGCTGTTTTCGCGGCCATGGTACTGGTGCTGACTTCGAATGCAATGTGCCGCATCACACAGTTTTACGGAGTCTGAAGGAATGCATATCAACGCCGTCCCATACCGTGACCACCTGCGAGGCGCGCTCTTATGAGCGGCGCACGGCCTGAGCAGGGCGCGCTCACAAAGAACAACGATCTCAGCAAGACAGACGAGACACTGGGCGTGATCGATGCGATGGTGGATGGTCTCAACGACCACGACATCGACAACATGGGTCGGTTTTTCGCCGAGTCGTTTCGCTGGCTGGGCAACGCCGGCTGCGGCACCAAACGCGGGCTGAAAGCGTTTCAGGAGGGCTGGCAACGGCCCTTTCAGGCGGCCTTTTCCGACAAGGTCTGCACGGACGAAGCGCGGATCACACAGGGCGAGTGGTGCGCCGCCTTCGGCCGACAGGAAGCCACACACAGCGGCGAGTTCATGGGCATCGAACCCACTGGCAAGCGCGTGGAGATTCGGTACATGGACTTCTGGAAGGTGGTCGACGGCAAGATCGTCGATAACTGGGTGATGGTCGATTTTCCACACGTGATGCGACAGCTCGGAGTGGATCCGTTCAACGGTCACGGCTGGGAGAAATTTGATAACGCCGGCGACGTTTCAGCATGAGCGCCGACATAAACCAGACTAACAAGCGCGCCGTCTGGTCGCTGTACAACGCCATCGATCACGCCGACGATGCGTCGCTCCTGGCAGCCTGCCGCGATTATTTTCACGATGACGCACCGTGGTTCGGCCCGTCGCCAATCGATCGGGTCGACGGTCCGGACGCACTGGTGGAACAGGTCTTTCGGCCTTTGCGCGCTGCATTTAGCGGGCTTTCGAGGGACACCTTCATCCTTATGGGCGGGCCTTCAAACGGGCGCGTCGACGGCAAAGGCGACGGCGCCATGTGGGTGGGCACCACCGGCGTGTTCCGAGGTGAATTTGTTTCACCCTACCTCGACATTCCGCCCACCGGCGAGGCGGCGTCACTTCGTTTCGGCGAGTTCATGCGCTTTCAAGACGACCGCATCGTTGAGTCCTATGTGATTTTCGATTTGCTCGATCTCATGGAGCAGGCCGGCGTACGTGTGCTACCGCCGAGCCTCGGCAAACCGTTTATCTATCCGCCGCCCGCCGCCGCGGACGGCATTCTGCTCGAACAGCAGGACACGGAGATTACGGCCTACTCGATGGACCACACCCGCCGCTTCATTTTCGCCGCGCTGAACGGGTACGACGAAAAGGACCTGACCAGCATGGGTATGGCGGACTACTTCCATCCGGACATCGCCTGGTACGGACCGGGCGGGATAGGCGCCTGCCTGAGTTTCAAGGACTTTCAGAGTCAACATCAGGGTCCGTGGCTGCGCGCCTTTCCGGATCGACGCGTTCAAAACCTGACGGCGCTCATCGCCGAAGGGGTCTACAGCGGCGGCCCGGGCTGGGCGGGCGTCAAAGGCCACCACCTCGGGGAATTCCGAGGGGTACCGGCTTCCAATGCCGCGCTCGACATCAACGGACTGGACTTCTGGAAACGGGACGGTGAGCAATACGTCGAGAATTGGGTGTTCGTGGACATGGTGCATCTGTTCAGCCAAATGGGTGTGGATTTGATGCAACAGATGCGCACCGCAATCATTACACGTTAAATGCGACGTAAGTTGTTGTCAGGCGGGCGACTTATTTCTTGCATTCGGAGTACAACCGCAGCACTATGCGGCGACAGTGTCACACTCGCGACACGGAAGCGCGGGCGTCGGCATCTATCCATTTTATTCAGGGGAATTGAATGACACGCACGACACCGCGTACCCACGTACGCAACGCGTTGCCCTACGCCATCAGCGCCATTTTGCTGGCGGGCTCCCTCGGCGCGCGCGCACAAATTGAAGAGGTCACGGTCACGGCCGAACGACGCGAGGAAAGCCTTCGCGACGTCAGCGTGTCGGTGACCGCACTGGACGAGGAACTGCTGCAACTCGGTGGTATCTCGGACGTCTCGCGTCTGGAACTGCTCGTCCCGGGCCTGAACTATGCGTTCGTCGGTAACGACGCCAAGTTCAACGTTCGCGGCGCCAACTCCAGTAACACGTTCGGCGATAACAGCTCCATCGTGGGCGCGTTCGTCGACGGCATCTACAAGGCACGCGCCTCGCAGCAAACGCGCGGCTTCTTCGACGTGCGCAACGTTGAATTCCTGCGTGGCCCGCAGGGCACCTTGTACGGCCGCAACACCTTCGCGGGTGCCTTGAACGTCTACACGAACACGCCGGACCTCGAAGGCTTCAGCGCCGGTTTTGAACTGAGCCCGCAGCGCTTTGACCGCGTGCGCACCGAAGGCTTCTTCAATGCACCGATCAACGATCAGTTCGGTATTCGCATCGCCGGTTTCCTCGACAAGAGCGACGGCTACATCGAAAACCTCGCGGGCCCCGACGTGGGTGCCCAGGACGACAAGGGCGTTCGCATCACCGCACTGTGGCAACCCAACGATCGTGCCGAGTTCATCTTCCGCGCGACCAGCATCGAAGAGGACGGCAACGAGGCCGGACTGTTCGGCTACACGTTCCTGTGCCGCAACGAGACCCCTGACGGCCTGACCGATCCGTTCGGCACCGTGCGCAACTGTACGAACCCGATTCGCGGTTCGGGCAGTCTCGGACCGGCGTCAAACGGCCCGGGCGGCGACCCGTGGCAGATTTCGCAGGACTATGTGCGCCCTGTGATTCTGGAAGACGACGAGTATTCGCTCACGTTCACGTACGATTTCGACGCGTTTACGCTGAAGTCGATCACGGCGTACAACGACTACGACAACGACATCAACTTCGACTTTGACTTCAGCCCGACGCCCAACTCGAACGGCGGCTATCAGGAAGTGTCGGAGGGCCTTGCTCAGGAGATCCAGCTGACGTCGAACGGCGACGGTCCCCTGAAATGGACGGCCGGCTTCTACGCGTCGAGCGTGGAAGACTTCAACACCTTCTACATCTACCAGCAGACGGTGCGTGACGATTCGGTCCGCCCGACGGTCACGACACCAGCCGGTACCTTTACGATCCTGTCCGGCACGCCGCTGGTCAGCGATTCAACGGTGCTCGGCGGCTTCTTCGCCAATGCCGTGCAGATCGATACGGATTACATCGGCATCTACGGTCAGGTCGAGTACTCGGTCAACGATCAGCTCCGACTGATCGGTGGTCTGCGCTACAACGACGAAGAGAAGGAAGCGACCTGCGGTGGCAGTAACTTCACGGGTGATGTCAACGGCGACGGCACGACCAACCCGGTTGTGACGCTGCAACCCGGCGTGGCCGGCAGCTCGCCCGTCATCCTGCCGGACAACGCTCGCGACATCTTCAACTACAACTGCGGTGCGTCCGACGCCATTACCAGCGCCAACACGCTGCAGCCGACGGATCGTCAGCCTCAGTTCGACAACGTCACCTGGCGTGCCGGTGTCGAATACGACATGAACGAGGAGACCATGGTCTACGGTACCGCCTCAACGGGTTATTTGTCGGGATCATCGAGCACGACCACAACCACCGAAGAACAGGAGTCGCAGGTGATCGAGCTTGGTTTCCGCAGCCTGTTGCGCGAAGGCACGCTGCAGATCAACGGCGCACTCCACTTCACCGAGTACACCAACCTGCTGACGCAACGCCAGCGCATCGAGAACGGCCT
>JBCCMA010000192.1:0-5093 GCA_039026595.1 Pseudomonadota bacterium | reverse complement strand
CTGGGCGGCATCTTCGATACCCTCAGCGACAACGCGCAGCCCTAGCTTGCTAGCCATCGCAATAATCGCGCTGCAGATTTCCGCGCTCGACGGGTTGGTTTCGATATCGGTGATAAAACTGCGGTCAATCTTGAGCGCGTCGAGCGGGAATTTTTGCAGGTAGGCCAGGGACGAGTAGCCCGTCCCAAAATCGTCGATGGCAAGCGCCACGCCGGCCTCGCGCAGCGCGCTGAGCCTTGCATGTACGTCTTCACCGTCCTGCATCAACAGATTTTCGGTGATCTCGACGACCAGTTTGTCCGGTCGAACGCCGTGCTCCCACAGCGCACGCAAAATCTGATCGGCCACGTCGACCCGTTCAAACTGTTCGGCCGACACGTTGATTGACAACGGCCCGAAGTCAATGCCGGCGACCTGCCACGCACGGAGTTGACGACAGGCTTCCACCACGACCCATGCACCAAGATCGAATATAAGGCCGCAGTCTTCGGCGATCGGGATGAAATCAGCGGGACTGATGGCGCCGTGCTCGGGGTGCGTCCAGCGCAGCAACGCCTCGGCCCCGTTGATCTGACCTGAGCGCAGGCACACCTTCGGTTGGTAGTGCAGGGCGAACTGATCGGTGCCGATGGCGCCGCGTAGATCTTCTTCCAACGCAAGGCGCTCGAGCGCGCGGGCGTCCATTTCGGCGTTATAAAACCGCAGTGTATTGCGTCCGGCGCGCTTGGCGTCGTAGGTGGCCGCGTCGGCGCGCGCGAGCAGCGTGTCGACGTCCTGACCGTCGTCGGGATACACCACGACACCAATGCTCGGCGTGAGTACAAACTGCCGACCGCGATAGCGGAAAGGCGTCTGCAAGGCTTCGCGAATACGGGCCGCTGCGGTCTCCACGGCCCCTTGCACATTGACCGCGTTCAACAGGATGACGAACTCGTCGCCGCCCAACCGGGCGATGCTGTTGTGTTCGGCGTCGTCGCCACCGGGGCAGCCGCTCTGCGCCACATAGTCCGATGGTCGGATACAACTTTCGAGTCGTTGAGCCACTGCTTTGAGTAGTGCATCACCCACCGAATGGCCCAGTGAGTCGTTGATCCGTTTGAAGCGGTCCAAGTCGATGTTGAGTAGTGCGCAGGTCTGGCGCTCCCGATCCGCGATGCGCATCGAGCGGCGCAGTTCGCGTAGAAACAACGCGCGATTCGGTAGCCCGGTGACCGGATCGATGTAGGCGAGCTCATGAATGCGGCTCTGTGCATTGTGACGCTCGGTGACGTCGCGGAGAATCGCGACGGCCAGATCGTCCGGCTGCGGCACCACACGCAGTTCGATCACCGTGCGATCGTCGTTTGTCTTCAGTACAATCGCTTCGGCCGCTGCATTGTTGAAGGCCGCGTGCACCGTATCGTGAACGGCCGTGTGGTGTTCGTGTGAGAAGAAATGGCACACGTTGAGGCGTCCGTCATGACGGCGTGGGGTCAAGCCGATCTGACCGCTCTCAAAGGCGTCGCGCACGTGACCTTGGCGGTCGATCAACAGGAAATCGTCGGGCAACGCACTGAAGATCATGTCGGCGCGCTCGCGCTGTTTTGCCAGTGCCTCGTCGGTGCGTTTCGACCGCAGCACGTGGGCGACGCGATGTGACAGCGTCGGCCAGTGGACCGGCTTGACGACAAAATCCGTCGCGCCCACAGCGTAGGCGCTGTCGACCGTTGTGCCGGCCCCATCGCCGGTCAGCATGATAATCGGCAGCGTGGTCGCCAGATCGTCGCGCAGATAACGGCAAACGTCGATGCCCGATCGGCCTGGCAGTTGCACATCGAGTACCAGCACGTCGGGTGTCTCCACCTCCAGCATGGCGATCGCTGCTTCCCCCGAACTGGCGGTGGTGGTGCGATACCCGGCAGCGCCCAGCGTCTCCTCGGCCATCAGCAACGTGGTCGCGTCATCATCGACGATGAGCACCAGCGGTGTGTTACGTCCCGCGCTCATGCGCGCTTGGCCTCGGCGAGCGGTGCTGCCCGCTCAAGTTCGCTGCGTACCGCTGCATATTCTGCAGCAATCGCGTTCGCCGCCGCCGCGACGTCCTCGGGTACGTTGTCTCGCACCGCGGTCTCAGCGTGCTCGCAAAGCTCCGTCAGGCGTAGAGCACCGACGTTGCCGCTTGCTGATTTGAGCGCGTGGGCTGCCCTCGCGACGGCGTCGAGATCGACGGGGTCAGCGGCTGCGGCCGTGCGTATTTCTTCGATCAGATCGCCGGTTGAGTCGAGGTACACACTCCGGACCCGCGCCCACAGCGTGCCACCTTTTGTCGATGGCATGGCTTTCAATCTGTCCACCACCGACAGATCAAAGCGCGGTTGTGCCCCGTCTCCGGTGATCGCGAGGCGCGTGCCAGTGGATTGCTCTGCCGGGCGTTGCGGTGCGTAGCGCTTCAGCCCGTCGCGCAGCTCGTCCATGGTGAACGGCTTAGACAGGTAATCATCCATGCCCGCCGCGATACACCGCTCGCGGTCGCCGTCCAGCGCGTTCGCCGTTAACGCGAGGATCGGTAACCGTCTGCCCGCGCGCTCCGCCTGGCGGATGGCGCGGGTGGCGGAAAAGCCGTCCATGACCGGCATCTGGCAGTCCATAAGAACCAGGTCAAACTCGTCATAGCGCTGTTCAATCGCGTCGAGTGCCGCCTGGCCGTGTTGCGCCACGCTGACCGCGCACCCAAGTGCGCGCAACATACCTTCAGCAACTTCCTGATTCACCGGGTTGTCTTCAACCAAAAGGACGTTGAGCGTCGGCAGTTTGCTCTCGGTGGCTGATGGTGTGGCAGGCACCGGTGCGTCTTCGTCTGAGCGGGCGTGCAGCAGGCCGGCCAGGCACTCGTGTAAATCGCGGCGCCGCACCGGCTTGGTGAGGCACGCGTCGATGCCGTTCTGATCGCGCGTGAGCGCCTCTGGCTGATGGCCAAATGAGCTCAGCAGCACCATAAGCGGCGGATGGACACCGGCAAGTTCGTTCAGTTGGCCGGCCGTCGCCACACCGTCGAGTTCGGGCATGCTGCGGTCGAGCAAGACCACATCGTAGCCGCCGGTCTGGTTAGCGCGCAGGACGTTCAGGGCTCGGCGGCCACTGGAGACCGTGTCGGCAATCACCCCCCACTGCCCAAGCGTCTCTGCTAGGATTTCACGGTTGGTGGCGTTGTCATCCACCACCAGCGCACGAATGCCCGCGAGCTGACTGCGCGTGACCACATCCTGCGCCCCCTCCTGCTCGGCAAGCGGTACTTCAAGCCAGAACGTCGAGCCACGGCCTTGGTCGCTGGTTACGCCGATCGTACCGCCCATCAATTCGGTCAGTTCGCGACAGATCGACAGTCCAAGCCCGGTGCCGCCGTATCGCCTCGTGATCGAACCGTCTTCCTGGGAAAACAGCGAGAACACCTGGGCCTGTTTGTCGCGCGCGATGCCGATGCCCGTATCGCGTACCTCGATTCGAACCCCGGTGGCGCCGTTAACTGTCGCGTTGCGCAGCTGAACCAGGACTTCGCCACGCTCGGTGAACTTCACTGCGTTGCCCAGCAGATTGATCAAAATCTGTCGCACACGGAGGGCATCACCGACACGCCGCGACACGGTGCCGGGCGTGAAGTTGCACATCAGTTCGAGGCCTTTGCTATTGGCGCGTTCTGCCAATAGTTCGAGTGCATCCTCGGTGACATGCAGCAGATCGAACGGGGCGTGATCCAGCTCCAGACGGCCAGCTTCAATTTTCGAGAAATCCAGAATGTCGTTGATGATGGTCAGCAGCGACTCGGCGGATTGGCGGATCGTCTTGGCGTAACGGCTGTGCCGCGGTCCGAGATCCGGCAGTGCTAGTATCAGCTCGGTCATCCCCAGCACCCCGTTCATCGGCGTGCGGATTTCATGACTCATACGCGCCAGGAATTCGCCTTTCGCTGTGTTCGCGGCTTCGGCCTTTTCCTTCGCTTCTTTGAGTTCGACGATGAAACCCTCAAGACGCTCGTTTGCCGATGCCAGGCTCTGCGTGCGTTCATCCACCTCTTTTTGCAGATTGTCACGGTGCGCCGCGAGCCTTTGATCGCGGCCCTGTAGTTTCTCGAGCATGGAGTTGATTGAGCGCGCCAGCGTCGCAAGCTCGTTGCGCCCGCGCACGGGCGCGCGCAGCGAGAAATCCTCATTGAGCGCAACCGATTCACTCAACTGGGACAGCTGACTGATCGGGTTAACCAGCGCCGGTGTGAGAAGCGATGCGAGCAGTAAAGCAATCAGGGTGCCCACGGCCAGAGCAATCGCTGTACCCGACGCGGATCGGAACAGACTGTCAATCACCGGATCGAGCGACGAGCGCAGGTAGATCGAACCGATCACGTCGCCGTCGAAGTCCACGGGCTCTACGAGCTGAACCGACTGCCAGTTTGCGGTGGTTTCGAGTGATGACAGGCCGACGGCCGGCTCGGGCGCGTCAGAATTGAGGCGGGCCATCAAATTGCCCGTCGAATTGAAAATCGCTGCGTCGACGATGTGAGCTTGATTGGCGAGCGTCGCGAGCACCCGCGCTGCCTGTTCATCATCGTCAAAAGTCAGTGCGCCTACGCTGTTCTTGCCGATCACATCAGCGAGCGTGGCCAGCGCGTCCTGCAAGTCGGTACGGGCCTGGTACGCATGTCCGATGGACACGCCCACCGAGGCCGAAATGAGCGCCAGCGCGGCTGACGCCACGATCATGAGCCGGACTTTTCGGGCCAGCGACATGTTCTGGAACAACCGGCGGATCATAATTCGGCCCGCCGGTCGTCTACGATTTTCGCGAGCTCGAGCAGCTGGGAGCTGATCTCAAGGCCCGCCCGCTTTGACGCTGATACGTTGATGCTGATCTGCACGCGGTTGTCGCGTGTAGACAGCTCGATCACGCCGCCGTCAAGCGCGAAGTCCGGCGCGTCGCTGACCGTCAGGACCGGCGAGTATCGAAACGTCGCCGTCAGATCCTCGATGCGCTCTTTGTCACTCCGTGCGATGTACAGAGCGTCACAGCTCTCGGCGGCAACACTGCGTCCGAGCAGCACCGGTCGGATTTGGCGTTCGTCG
>JBCCMA010000191.1:0-5123 GCA_039026595.1 Pseudomonadota bacterium | reverse complement strand
CGACGTGCCTGCGAAGAGGATAAGTGCAACCAGAACAATACGTTGTTTCATGATGAGGCTGGCCCTTCGATGTGTTCCTTCAAAGTGTACTAAAACTCCTGTTCCACCGGGATGATCCGCCGAAATCACAACTAATGAAAATGAGCTAGAGTGCTATACGACGGCACCGCAGAATAGACAGGGAGTACAACAATGAAAAAACCACTAACGACCGTTATCGCAATTTGCCTGAGCGTATCCGCCAACGGCCTGGACCTGATTGCAGACGATCGACGGGTCGAGACATTCAGCAGCAGCGGGAACACGCTGTCGACACCGGATGTGCCGTTCTCGAATTTTCAGGCACCGGGCCAAGCCTCCTCTTTCAGCATGGACGGATTCACCGGCTCGATAAGCGGCGATGGGGAATCCGATTTCGACTTCTTCGTTCGCCAATCCTATTTTGACGTCACGTTTGATGTACCAGATGGCAGTGTGCTCCAACTGGATGGGGACGCCGCCGGAAGCGGCGGCAACTTTGGCCTGGCGGTGGGGCGCGTCCGGCTTTTCAGCGGCGATGCGGTTGACGCTGGCCAGGTCGTTGCCGAATGGTCACTCACTGCAGACACGCTCGATTTCGTTGAAGACACGTTCTCAATCAACGAGTCGCTTACCGCCGGCCGATACCGCCTCGTCCTGCAAACGGACATCACGCCCGGCGGGTTCGATACCTTTATGAGCATCAGCTTTGATGGTGTCGTCGATACACCGACCGACGCCGACGGCGATGGCGTCGGGGATGCGGAGGACAACTGCTCAACGGTCGCCAACGCAGATCAGTTTGACGGCGACGACGACGGATATGGAAATGCCTGCGATGCCGACTTCAACAACGATTGCGTGGTTAATTTTCTGGATCTGGGTCTGATGCGTTCGGCCTTTTTCACCGCTGACCCTGTCATTGATCTGAATCAGGATGGCGTTGTGAATGTGGTCGATCTTGGCGGACTGCGGAGTGCGTTTTTTGGCGCGCCTGGGCCGAGCGGCCTGGACGACAGCTGCATGTGAGGTTTTCGCCGAAGAAGGCGTCGGACTGCAATAGCCCTTGTCTTTTGCGCAGCGCGACGCTACGTTCTCGGCATAAGACGTCGATGGGGACGAGTAGGCGGGTCATTTGGGCTCAAGCGACCGGAAGACAGTGCGAGCTCCGGGCCAAAATCCGCCGAATATCACCCCGGAGTCGCTGCCCGAACGATTGATCTAGTAGGCGCAGCCGGTTCGCCCCCGACACAGGGCGGCGGAGTCTTGACGACTCCCTGAGGCGTGGCGCGCGAGCGCCGTGCGAAACCCGGGTGGTACCGCGAATTTTCGCCCCGGATGCCGATGGCATCCGGGGTTTTTTGGTTTTGGAGAAGAACATTGTCATTTAAGGAAGTCGAAGGCCGCTACGACGGACCGTCGATCGAGCAGGACGTGCTCGATTTCTGGCGCGAGAACAACACGTTCGATCGGTCGCTGGAACAGACCCGGAACGGACCGCAGTTCAGTTTCTGCGAAGGGCCGCCCACGGCCAATGGCAAGCCTGGCATTCACCACGTGCTCGCGCGGACCTTCAAGGATGTCTTCCCGCGATACAAAACCATGCGCGGCTATCACGTTCCGCGGAAGGCCGGTTGGGATACCCACGGCCTGCCGGTCGAGCATGAAGTTGAAAAAAAGCTCAAGCGGGAAGGGCGCATCGAGACCTACGATAAAACCGAGATCGAGGAAAAAGTTGGCGTCGCCGAATTCACCCGGCTGTGTCGCGAATCGGTGATGACCTACATCGCCGATTGGGAAAAGATGACCGAGCGGATGGGATTCTGGGTGCATCTGGATCAGGCTTACCACACGCTCAATAACGGCTACATCGAATCGGTCTGGCACTTGCTCAAGGATATCTGGGACAAGGGTCTGATCTATCGCGGTTACAAGGTGGTGCCCTACGACCCGCGGATTGGTGCCACGCTGTCGTCACACGAGTTATCGCTGGGTTACAAGGAGGTGGAAGACCCGTCGGTGACCGTCCGTTTCAAACTGGCGGATCGGGAAGACACCTACATTCTGGTGTGGACGACGACGCCTTGGACATTGCCGTCCAATCTCGCATTGGCGGTGGGTAGTGACATTGACTACAGCCTGTGCGACGTGGACGGCCAGACACTGATCGTCGCCGAAGCGTTGCGCGAATCGGTATTGCGCGATCTGGACCACAGTGTTCGCCAGACGATCAAGGGCAGTGAACTTGTCGGTGTCCCGTATGAGCGGCTGTTCGATTATCTCGATGTCGACAGCGAAAACGCGTTCAAGATCTACGCCGCCGACTTCGTTAGTACCGACAGCGGCACAGGCATCGTGCACACAGCACCGGCTTACGGTGAGGATGATCTGGCGTTCGGCCAGGCCAACGGCCTGCCTGTCGTTCACGGTGTGGGACTGGACGGGCACTTTATCGATGCCGTCGAGCCGGTGGCTGGTCTGTTCTTCAAGGATGCGGACAAGATTCTCATCCGCCTGTTGAAGGAACGCGGCAGTCTGTTCCGTTCCGAGCGGTACCTGCACAACTACCCCTTTGGCTGGCGCACCGGTGATCCGATCCTGTATTACGCGAAGAACGCCTGGTACATCCGCACGTCAAAATTCAGCGAGAGGATGGCCGAACTCAATCAGTCAATTAATTGGGTGCCTGAGCATATCCGCGACGGGCGCTTCGGCAACTGGCTCGAAAATAACGTCGACTGGGCGTTGTCCCGAGAGCGCTTCTGGGGAACGCCGCTGCCAGTCTGGACCGATGGCGAGGGTGACTATCTGTGTGTGGGCGCCATCGAGGAACTGGAAGAGTTGACCGGTCGCTCACTGTCGGATCTGGACCTGCACCGTCCCGCTGTCGATGACGTGACATTTAAAAAGGACGGCAAAACCTGGCGACGAGTGCCGGAGGTGATCGACTGCTGGTTCGATTCGGGTGCCATGTCTTATGCGCAGTGGCATTACCCGTTCGAAAACGTGGAGCAATTTGAGAAGCACTTCCCGGCGGATTACATCTGCGAAGCCATCGATCAGACGCGCGGCTGGTTCTACACGCTGCACGCCATCGCCACGCTGGTGTCCGACAGCGTGGCGTACCAAAACTGCATTTGCCTGAGCCACATCGTGGATCACGAAGGCAAGAAAATGTCCAAGTCCAAGGGCAACATCATCGACCCCTATGACGTGTTCGATCACGTGGGCGCGGACGCGCTGCGCTGGTATTTCCTGGCGCGGCTGTCACCCGACGCGCAAAAGCGCGTGTCCGTGGACATCGTCCGCGACGTGGCCAGCTCGTTCATCAACACGTACTGGAACACGTACGGATTTTTCGTGTTGTACGCCCGGCTCGACCAGGTGTCTCTCACCGAGCCACTTCCGGTTTCCGAACGACCGGAGATCGACCGCTGGGCCATGGCGCTGGCGAACGACACCGTTGTGCGCGTGACCGAAGCGCTGGACGGATATGACGCCAAGACCGCGGGCGAGGCCATCGAGTCGTTCATTGATCAGCTCTCCAACTGGTACGTTCGACGAAATCGTCGTCGGTTCTGGAAATCAACCGACCCGGCAGATAAACGTGCGGCGTATGTGACGCTGTATGAGTGCCTCGAAATCGCCACCACGTTGATGGCGCCGTTTATGCCGTTTCTGGCCGAACACGTGTACCAGAATCTGGTGCGCAGCGTACGCCCGGAAGCGCCGGACAGTGTGCATCTGGCGACATGGCCAACGCCCGATTCCGCGCGGCAGGACGATGAACTGCTGCACGCCATCGGTGTTGTGCAGAAGGTCGTCGGGCTTGGCCGACAGGCGCGCAACCAGTCCGGCGTGCGGACCCGTCAGCCGATGGCGCTGGCGCGTATCCGCCCGGTCGACGAGGCGGCGGCCCGGGCGCTCGACGTGCACCAGAATCAGATTCTGGATGAACTCAACGTGAAGGCTATCGAATTCATCGCGCGCGACGCGGCGAACATGAGCTATCGGATCAAGCCGAACCTTCCGGTCTTAGGAAAACGCTTCGGCAAGCTCATTCCAGAGATTCGAAAGGTGCTGGCTGAAACGGACGGTGCCGTGATCGCGGCCAACTGTGCGTGTGGTGAGCCCACGGTGCTGCATATCTCAACTGGCCCGATCGAACTGTGTGCCGACGACGTTCTGGTCGAGACTTCGGCAAAAGAAGGCTACGCCTCCGCCGAGGATGGCGGCTTCCTGATCGAGCTGGACACCGCGCTGACCGACGAGTTGATTGATGAGGGTTTAGCGCGCGAAATCGTCCGGTCGATTCAGGATGCGCGCAAGCAAGCCGGTCTCGAAGTGTCGGATCGGATCGTGCTTGGCGTGACTGGCAGTGACGACGTCGAGCGCGCCCTCAGTGCGCACCGCGATTACGTGATGACGGAGACACTCGCGGAGCGTTGGGAGGTGGAACAGGACAGTCCCTTGTTTGAACTGACGCGGACTCTGCTCGACAGTCGGTGGCATTTGGCATTCCGCAAGGTCTGACAAAGAAGGATTAGAAGAACGCTCGCTCTCAATTCCTTCTGGAATTGAGAGCGAGCGAGTCGCAGACTCACTGAGCAGCGTTGTCGTACCAGGACGCGCTTTTCCACAGAGCGCAAAACAGGTCATCACGATACGGTTTGTCCCCAAAGTATCTACCGGATTCGCTAGCTTTGATCCAACTTACCAGTTGATCGATTGATCCTTGGGGTACCTTCTCTAAGAGTGCATCTCTTTTTTGAATCCACTTAGGTGTGATTGACTTGGTTCGCGCGCTCAATAACCACACAAGAAAGGATGCGATATCTGTTCCAGCGCCGGGCGCCAAGGGCCAGACCAGCAACAGTGGCGGACCATGCATCTGCTCTCAAGTAAAATGGCGTTAAATCTTCCATCAGTTATTCACGTCTAATCTTCACTCAGCCTTCTCTGAGTCGTCGGGTTCTACCCCGTTTTCACGGACGGTTCTGAACAGGCGGAAAACGCCTGATCCTGATTTGCGACTCTACGCCGCATACGCGGGTTATGGAATCGCTCGATATAGTTGAACAGATCGGCTTTCGCTTCGTCTCGTG
>JBCCMA010000190.1:0-5160 GCA_039026595.1 Pseudomonadota bacterium | reverse complement strand
GTTTCGGGGTGATTAGCCCGAAGGGCGGTCCCCGAAACACTTCCCCCACTCCCGCGAACCGGTCGAAATGGCGGTGACAAGGGAAGCTCGCTAACCCGAGCGCTACACCCAAAACAGGAAGAGAAATGGCCAAAAAAATCGAAAGCTACATCAAGCTCCAGATCCCGGCCGGTCAAGCTAACCCGAGACCCCCCGTGGGCCCGGCGCTCGGCCAGCACGGTGTGAACATCATGGAGTTCTGCAAAGCGTTCAACGCCCATACGCAGGGTATGGAACCCGGCATGCCGGTACCCGTGGTGATCACGGTGTACAGCGACCGCAGTTTCACCTTCATCAGCAAGACCCCGCCCGCCGCCGTGCTGCTTCGCAAAGCCGCCGGTATCAAAAAAGGCAGCGGCGAGCCCAACACGAAAAAGGTGGGCAAGGTCACGCGCGCGCAGCTCGAAGAGATTGCGCAAACCAAGATGCAGGATCTGAACGCCAACGACCTGGACGCCGCCGTTCGCATTATTGCGGGCAGCGCGCGGAGCATGGGTCTGGAAGTGGAGGGCTGACGCGATGGCCAAGATTTCGAAAAAACGTAAGGCGATGCTCGAGAAGCTGACCGTGGGCAAGATGTACCCGGTGGCTGAGGCGCTTGACCTGATCAAGGGCATGGCCAGCGCCAAGTTCGCCGAGTCGGTGGACGTGGCGGTGAACCTCGGCGTGGATCCACGGAAGTCGGATCAGGTTGTCCGTGGCTCGACGGTGCTTCCCAACGGTACCGGCAAGTCGGTCCGCGTGGCGGTCTTCGCGCAGGGCGAAAATGCCGAGAAAGCAAAAGAAGCTGGCGCCGATCTGGTGGGCTTTGACGATCTTGCCGAGAGCATCAAGGGCGGCGAGATGAACTTTGACGTGGTCGTAGCGACGCCCGACGCCATGCGCGTTGTCGGCAAGCTCGGTCAGATTCTTGGCCCGCGCGGCCTGATGCCCAATCCCAAGACGGGCACTGTGACCCCCGACGTGGTGACGGCGGTGAACAACGCCAAGGCCGGTCAGGTGCAGTATCGCACCGACAAGGCCGGGATCATTCACTGCACGATTGGCAAAGTCGGCTTCGACACCGACAAGCTTGAAGAAAACCTGAACGCGCTTCTTGCGGATCTGCAGAAGGCCAAGCCGTCGGCTGCAAAAGGCGTGTACATGAAGCGCGTGACGCTGTCGTCGACGATGGGGCTCGGCGTCCCCGTCGACAGCAGCTCGCTTAGTTTATAGAGAACGATATTTTGGGGTGGCGCTTCGGCGCTGCCTCGATCACACCGGCGCCTTCGGCCGGTGTCATCAAAGACCGCAGGTGCGTCAGCCGGTTCGCTGGACAGGGCGCTTAATCGAGGCCTGCGCAGATGGTGTTACCCGACACTGGTTTGACCGGTTTCGGTTCACCGTCGAAAAGGGGCGGGGCGGCGTAATCGTGGTCCCGATTGTGTGAACCGATAGCCGGAGGATGTTAATGGCATTAAGGCTAGACCAGAAAAAGGCGCTCGTCGCCCAGGTCAATGACGTGGCCGGAACCGCTCTTGCAGCGGTTGCAGCTGAGTACAGCGGTTTGACGGTGGAGCAGATGACCCAGCTTCGTGCAAAAGCGCACGAGACTGGGGTGTTTGTGAAAGTCGTCAAGAACACGCTGGCACGTCGTGCCTTGGCTGGCACCGATTTCGAATGCATGGGTGAGTCTTTGACCGGCCCACTCGTGCTCGCGTTCTCGATTGAGGACCCGGGCAGTGCAGCTCGATTGGTGCGTGACTTCGCCAAGGAAAACGACAAGCTCGTGGCGCGTTTTGCAGCCGTAGGTGGTGAATTGCTCGATGCAAGCCAGCTGCCCCAAGCTCGCGAATCTGCCCACGCGTGATCAGGCGATCTCGATGTTGATGCGCACCATGCTGGCGCCCGTCGAGACCCTGGCCCGTACGTTCGCCGAACCGCCTGCCAAGCTGGCACGTGCGCTCGCCGCCGTACGCGACCAGAAAGAGGCCGCTTGATCGTCTTTTTATTTCGAGGGGTCGAGGCCCCTCACACGGGTAACGTGAAAAAATTTTTTAGGAGTATTTGCAATGTCTGCAGCTGAAGAAATTCTTGAGAAGATCTCTGAAATGAGCGTGATGGAGGTCGTCGACCTGATCAACGCAATGGAAGAGAAGTTTGGCGTGTCTGCGGCCGCCCCGGTGGCGGTTGCCGCTGCGCCGGCCGACGGCGGCGGTGCCGCTGCTGAAGAGAAGACGGAATTCGACGTCGTCATGAAAAGCTTTGGTGGCAACAAGGTTGCTGTCATTAAGGCGGTTCGTGCCCTCACCGGTCTTGGCTTGAAAGAAGCCAAGGACATGGTCGAAGGCGCGCCGGCCACCGTGAAAGAAGGTGTGCCCAAAGACGAAGCCGAAGACGTCAAGAAGCAGCTCGAGGAAGCGGGCGCCGAAGTCGAAGTCAAATAAAGACTTCGCAGCGCGGGTGCGTCGCCCTTCGCGGGGCGGCGCACCCGTTCGCGGTTTTATGGATTTGACGGGGCATCCGCCTCCCCGACAGCGCACACCGCGTTGTCCATGGCGTTAACGTGCAGCGAGGGCAATCTCACATGGCCTATTCCTTTACCGAGAAGAAACGCTTACGCAAGGACTTCGGCAAACGTCCCACTATTTTGGACGTGCCGTACCTGCTGTCGATCCAGCTCGATTCCTACAAGAAGTTCTTGCAGGAAGACAAGCCTGAGGGTGACCGCGGGGACATTGGTCTGCATGCGGCGTTCAACACGGTGTTCCCCATCGTCAGTTACTCCGGTAACGCGGCCCTTGAGTATGCCAGCTACCGTCTCGGCACCCCGGTGTTTGATGTCAAAGAGTGCCAGCTTCGTGGCCTGACCTACGCCGCACCCCTGCGCGTAAAGGTCCGACTGATCATCTATGACAAAGAAGCCTCGGGCGCCAAAAAGCCGGTCAAGGACATCCGTGAACAGGAAGTCTATCTCGGCGAAATGCCGCTGATGACCGAGAACGGGACGTTTGTGATCAACGGAACCGAGCGCGTCATCGTGTCGCAGCTGCACCGCTCGCCGGGCGTGTTCTTCGACCACGACCGTGGCAAGACGCACAGCTCGGGTAAGGTGTTGTTCTCGGCGCGTGTCATTCCCTATCGCGGTTCGTGGCTCGACTTTGAGTTTGATCCGAAGGACAGCGTGTTCGCCCGCATCGACCGCCGTCGCAAACTCCCGGTGTCGATCATCCTGCGCGCGCTGGATATGGACAACAATGAGATCCTCGACACGTTCTTCGACACCAACGAGTTCACGTTGTCGAAGAAGGGCGTCAGCATGGCGCTCGTACCGGAACGTCTGCGCGGTGAAACGGCCACCTTCCCGATTTCGATCGACAAGAAGACATCGGTTGAAGTGGGCCGGCCGATCACGGCTCGACATATCCGCCTCATGGAACAGGCGGGTATGGATAAGCTGGACGTGCCGCAGGAATATCTTGTGGGCAAGATTCTTGCGCACGACATCGTGGACACTGAGACCGGCGAATTGCTGGCCAAGGCCAACGAAGAGATTCACGAGGAGTTGCTCGAGACGCTGATTGACGCAGACGTGAAAGAACTGCGCACGCTCTACGTGAACGACCTCGATCGCGGGCCGTTTATCTCGAACACGCTTGGCATCGACGCCACGACAACGCGTCTGGAAGCGCTGGTCGAAATTTACCGCATGATGCGTCCCGGCGAGCCGCCCACCAAGGACGCGGCCGAGAACCTGTTCCAGAATCTATTCTTCAATCCGGAACGCTATGATCTTTCTGGCGTAGGCCGGATGAAGTTCAACCGTCGGGTCGGCCGCAAGGATTCGACCGGTGAGGGTGTCCTGTCCAAGGACGACATCATCGATGTGTTGAAAACCCTGATCGCCATTCGCAACGGCAACGGTTTGGTTGATGACATCGATCACCTGGGCAACCGTCGTGTGCGCAGCGTTGGCGAGATGGCAGAGAACGCATTCCGCATCGGCCTGGTTCGTGTCGAACGCGCTGTGAAAGAGCGTTTGACCCAAGCTGAGGCCGAAGGGCTCATGCCGCAGGAGATGATCAACGCCAAGCCCGTCGCGGCTGCGGTCAAAGAGTTCTTCGGTTCGAGCCAGCTGTCGCAGTTTATGGATCAGAACAACCCGCTATCTGAAGTCACGCACAAACGCCGTGTGTCCGCGCTTGGCCCGGGTGGATTGACGCGCGAACGTGCGGGATTTGAGGTGCGCGACGTGCACCCGACGCACTACGGTCGCGTGTGCCCGATCGAGACGCCGGAAGGCCCGAACATCGGCCTGATCAACTCGCTCGCGGTCTATGCCCGCACCAACGAGTATGGCTTCCTTGAAACACCGTATCGGCGCGTACAGGACGGGAAGGTCACAAAAGACATCGAGTACCTGTCGGCGATCGAGGAAAGCGAATACGTTATCGCGCAGGCGAACGCGGAGCTGACCGAAGACGGTGAGTTCGAGGCGGAACTGGTGTCCGCGCGGCATCTGAACGAATTCACGATGGTGAGTCCGGAGCGGATCGAGTACATGGACGTGTCACCACGTCAGATCGTGTCCGTCGCCGCATCGCTCATTCCGTTCCTTGAGCACGACGAGGCCAATCGCGCGTTGAGGGGTTCCAACTTGCAGCGGCCGGCGGTGCCGACGCTGCGCGCCGACAAGCCGCTGGTGGGAACGGGCATCGAACGCACGGTGGCTGTCGACAGCGGCGTGACCGTTGTGGCACGGCGCTCCGGGCGTATCGAATCGGTGGACGCCTCACGCATCGTGGTACGCGTTGATGATTCGGAAACGGTCGTCGGCGAGCCGGGTGTGGATATTTATAACCTCACCAAATACACGCGCTCCAACCAGAACACCTGCATCAACCAGCGCCCGCTGGTGCGTGCCGGCGACGCCATCCGCAGGGGCGATGTCATGGCCGACGGGCCGTCGACTGATATGGGCGAACTGGCGCTGGGGCAAAACCTTCTTGTCGCGTTCATGCCGTGGAACGGCTACAACTTCGAGGATTCGATTCTGATCTCGGAGCGGGTCGTCAAGGAAGATCGGTTCACGACCATTCATATCGAAGAGCTGACGTGCGTTGCCCGCGACACCAAGCTGGG
>JBCCMA010000189.1:0-5217 GCA_039026595.1 Pseudomonadota bacterium | reverse complement strand
TAACGCCAGACACACGGTCAATGACTCGCTGTCGATGACACCGCTGACAAGGGGGAAGCTGACAGTTGTAAGATTAGGCGCCTCGGCCAGCGCCTCAAACATCGCCATGTCCAGCGCGTTCAGCTTGTCCGGCCGATTGAGGCGCACGTGGGCAACGCCCTCGTGCACATCAATCAGTAGTCGATCACTCATTTCAGACGCCGTTAAGGAGACTGCTCAAGGCGATACAAGCCAGAGAACGACGTGATGTAGATCTCACCATCGAGACCCTCGGCAAACGAACCGATGTTCAGTGAAGAATCGAAGAACTGTCCGGCATAGTCGCCGCGGTAGATACCCCACAGACGCCCCGAGAAGACATCGCTGAAGAAGTACATGCCATCGAGTTCGGGCATGAGGTTACCCCGGTACACCACGCCGCCCACCACAGAGCGGCTCGCACCCGTTGGATAGGTGTAGACCGGTTCGATGTAGTCTGAGGCCGGACCGCAACCGCTCGAGTTGAAGGGCAGTTCACCCTCACGGCAGCGCCAGCCAAAGTTGCCGCCGTTGACGATCAGGCTGATCTCCTCACGCGCGTTCTGTCCGACATCTCCCAGCCAGATATCCCCGTTCTCACTGTCAAAGTTGAAGCGATAGGGATTGCGCAGCCCGTAGGCAAAAATCTCCGGGCACAAACCGGTCGAACAACTGCTCGAACTGGCAAACGGATTGGTGGCCGGAATGTAGTAGCGCACACCATTGTCAAAGTCCGTCGCGCTGACGTCGACGTCAATGCGCAGCATGGCGCCCAGTGGCGTTTCGCGGCGCTGGCCGTGGTTCTGGGGATCACCGCCCGAACCGCCGTCGCCAAGGCTCAGGTACAAAAATCCGTCCGGACCAAAATGCAAATCGCCGCCGTTATGATTTGAAAATGGCTGGTTGGTCCGATACACGATCACTTCGCTGGACGCGTCAGCTGTGATCAAGCCGTCGCTGGCATCCACAGACGTTGTGAAGCGCGAGATGCGCGATTCGAGTGACGCAATTGACGAACCGGCGGTGTAGTACACATACACGTAGCCGTTGCTCGAAAAGTCGGGATGGAAATCGAACGACAGCGCACCACCTTCAAACGTGGTGTCCACGTTCGGCACCGTCATGACCGTCTTTAAAGACGACGCCGAACCGTTCGTGTCGAAACTGATAAACCGCCCTGCGCGCTCGAGCACATACCAACGCGACGGATCACCGTCAGTCTGGCGCAGCGACAGGCCGTTGTTGAATGAGACCGTGCCGACGCGTGTGTACTGAAGGTCGGTATCGGCAATAGCCGCACCGCTTGGGCCCGGCGCCGCGAAGAACTGCTGGCGCATGATCCCGAGATCGAGGACATTCACCACGCCGTCGCCGTTGAAGTCCGCATCGGCGTCGTCGCTAAAAAAGCGCGAGCGAAACAGACCAAGATCGACCACGTTGACCACCTGATCGTTGTTCAGATCGGCGTCGCACAGGTTGCCGTAGAGGTCGCCGTCGGTGTCCCGCTGGTTCGGGTTGGCGACGTCGATGCAGTTGTCCTCGATATCCACCTCACCGTCGCCGTCTGTGTCTGTTGCCAGCGCGGCTGGCGTACCGGCGAGCAGCATAAGGCTCGCGAGAGCTCCGAAAAGCCGTGTATAGGTGTTCACTTTTTAATCCCCCGATTGTGGATGCTGCGCGCTTCTTCGGACGATGGTCGCGTGCGCCATCGTCTCGCACCCTGATTAAGCGTTCGATATTAGGTCATGAGATTACCACGCGATCATGCGATTTGGACGCTGTCGGCGTTGGCCGACACGTCGATTTTTCTTACGGCGCGCGCTCCGTGGTTTTGCATAGGTCAAGCCATTGATTGACATAACTTTCGCGCTCAACGGCCAACCCCTTGTGCAGCGGTCGCGTAGCAGGATGTGGCACGAAAACTGCTTTTTATCTTCTGACCCGCGAGAACCCGTCGGGTCTTCGGAGTGTTTGACAGTTTGTCCGGCGATTGGTCGCCATATCTCTGACGCGAATGCGACCAAAATAAAACAACAAGACGCTTGGCAGGATAATGCCCGCGATTTTCGCGGGCTTTTTTTTTGCGTCGTGGAAAAGGGAGACCGAGGCGGTCAGGGCGCCTTTGCGGAGGTCGGGAGCTGACACAATTCGACGGCCTGCGCGACCCAGCCGTCGCGCGTAATGCGACCCTGGAACACCTCAAGCCGGCTGTCCATGATTTCCACATCCTCGTGACGCCACTGGGCGATCTGCCAGAAGTAATAGACGCCGTGGGTGTTGAGCAGCCGCTCAAGTTTGGGCCCAACCCCGGAGATCTGTTTCAGATCGTCTTTCTCGCCGAATTCCGCCGTTTTCAGCAGACGGGGGCCGGGCGGCTCGGGTTGCGGCTCTGGCTCGGGCGGCGTCTCCAGACGCAGAGTGAGTGCCGCCAGCGCCGCTTCGATGGCCGACAACCGCTCATCGACAGGCTCAAGCGACGGCGGTTTCGGCCAATCCGTCAAGTGCTGCTCCAGCGTAGCAAGCCGTGCATAAACGCCGTCGAAATCCACCGTCTCCGGCTTGGGCGCGTTGACTACAGAAGACTCGACCGTATCGAACCGTTGGAACAGCGCCGTGAGGTCCGGCTCCGCCGGCCGTTTGAGTGCGGCTTCGATATCGGAAAGCCGTTGCTCCACCGGCGACAGATCCACGTCACTCGACGGTGCCGGCAGATTGCTTACCACGTTCTCCAGAGTCGCCAGACGCTGCACAACGGGTTCGAGATCCACGCCTTCAGGGGCCGGGATACCACGCACATCAGACTCCAGAGCTGTGAGGCGTTCCATCACCGGATCGAGATCAACGCGCTCGGGTACCTGCGGCGTCGGCAGGTTAGCCACCGCACTGCCCAGACTCTCCAACCGCGTGTGCAGGGGCTCAAGGTCCAGATACTGCGGACTCGGGATCGCGGCAATCGCTTGCTCGAGCGTTTCGAGGCGCGATGTGACCGGCCCGAGGTCATTCCCTTCCATATCCGGGAGCTGGAGCAACGCGACGCGGTCACGCAACTCGTCGAGCCGTACATTGATTACGGACATGTCGACCGGTTCGGGCTGCGGCAAGTCGGCGAGTCGCGCTGACACATGGTCGAGCCGCGCATACACATCGGACAGATCGGTTTCCGTGGCGACCGGCATCGAGTCCAGCCGTGCCCACAGTTGATCCCACATAGGACGGTCCGGACGACCCACACGCTGCAGTGACTCAAACGTCTCGGTCACGTCGACAAAGCGTCGTCGCGCCCACCAGAGCCCAAGAATAAAACTGAAAATGGCTGTCAGCAGGAACAGCAGCGAAAACTTTGCGAGTAGATAGCCCATGCTTTGGTTCCCAGCCCGATCTAGAGGTCGTCAATGGCGATCACAATGCGCCGGTTTTGCGCACGACCTGTGCGCGTGGAGTTGTCTGCCACAGGGCGCGATTCCCCGTAGCCGCGTGTTTTGAGTCGCGCCTCATCGACACCGAGCGCCATCAAGGCTTCACGCACCGCATCCGCACGCGCCTGGCTGAGAACAAGATTGTTTTGTTCTTCGCCTACATCGTCGGTGTGGCCTTCGATGGTCAGCGTGCCCGGGCAGCCGTCGATCATGCTGGCCAACAGCTGCAGCAGTTCGTCATTGCCCGCATCGATCTGCGCGCTACCCGTGCGAAACGCAATCGTGCTGTCGTTGAGCGTTTCGGCGAGACTCCGGTTGCACCTCGCCACCACCTCGTCCACCTGAACCGTGATGCCACCGAGGGTCGGGCGATTTTCACTGTCGTTAAAGACGTCGCGCGCCATTTGCAGATCATCGCTGCTCAGCACGCGGCCAATCGCGCTCAGCGAGCCGTCACGCCAGACCGCCTCGCCCTGCGTGAAGTGACTGACAACCTGAAGCGCGCGATCTGCCGCAAGCGGTTCCTGATCGGTCGCAGGCTCGCCCGTGACACGCAGCTGTGAATCAATTTCACCGAATCGTGCGCGTGCCGCGTTCAAAATTCGAGCCCGCTCCTCGACACTGCCCACCTCTCCCGTCAGGCGCAGTGCGCGACCCGAGACATTGAACGTGAAGTCGTGGTGCCGCGCTTCGATCGCAGCCGGGGTTGGCGTCGAGTCAGGCGCCTCAAACCGATCCGGGTAGCCGGGTTCGACGGACGCCCGTGTCATCGTCAGCTCAACATTAAGGGGGCAATCCAGATCGCCTCTCCACGTGCTGCAGCGGGCCGACTCGGCCAGTGCCCGCACAAACACCTCATCGGCCCTCGCATTGTTGACCGTGAGCGCCACGTTCTGACCATCGGCCGTGATGCGCTCCACACCCATCCCGGCCAGCCGCATGGCCCGGGTGACCTCATCCTGAACGTCCTGTTGTATATGAGGCGCCGTGCGCAAGACCCCCCACGCATAAACGCCGACCAAACCGATCAGTGGCAAAAGGCCCCACGGGAATAAACCGGTTGGCTTGTCTGCACGTCGATAAAAACGGCGCTTTTTTACTTTTTTCTCGACGCCGACGCCCGGTTCATCGGTGGCCATGGCCTTCCTCTACAAGGTGGTCTGCCCGGGTGCCTGCACCCGACGCGGGCTATACTCGCGGCTCGCTACATCGCGACCACGCCCTAATGCCCGCATGCCGCGAGCATAAAGGGCTGTGAAACATCTGTCATCCTGCGCCCGAGAACAAATGTTGCTATCCACCCTTTTTGCCGCGTCAGCCGTACTGCATCGTTCCGGGCGAGCTCTTCGTTACGCGGCCACTCTGGCCGTTTT
The DNA here is from genome assembly GCA_039026595.1 of Pseudomonadota bacterium. Classification (GTDB taxonomy): domain Bacteria; phylum Pseudomonadota; class Gammaproteobacteria; order Steroidobacterales; family JBCCMA01; genus JBCCMA01. Next base: position 410 of record JBCCMA010000189.1, on the reverse strand, counting down.
GGCTATGAGCGCGCCGGTGGTGCAGGCCAATGTCATCACCCAGCGGACCGCTTCAACGGATCACGTAACGGCCACGTTGCGAACCCCCTATGACCAGCTGACCCCCGGCGCGACGCTGCTGATCAACGACGGGGCGATCAAGCTGCAGGTGCTGTCCTGCGACGCCGAGCATGCGGAGACGGAGGTGATCGTCGGCGGCGTGATCTCCGACCGCAAGGGCGTCAACGTGCCCGACGTGGTGCTGCCGATCCCGGCGCTGACGGAAAAGGACAAGGACGACCTCGAGTTCGTCTGCGGCCTCGGCGTCGACTGGCTGGGCATGAGCTTCGTTCAGCGGGCCGAGGACGTGGCCGAGGGCAAGCGCCTCGCCGCAGGCCGCGCCGCGCTTATCGCCAAGATCGAGAAGCCGG
>JBCCMA010000188.1:0-5342 GCA_039026595.1 Pseudomonadota bacterium | reverse complement strand
CAGCGCGCCGTCGGCGTAGTCAATCTGGCTGAGCGACAGCCGCAAGGGATGCGCGGACGCACTCAGGGCCGTGATGAGAAGCCAACACGACAAGAGGCACCAAGCGACGCTGCGCAACGTTTCTTCTCGTCAGTCAGCGCGTTCGGATTGGAGCCGGTCCGCGACGCTCTGGACCTCGCGAAAAACACGCATCAGATTCCCACCCCAGATCTTCCTGATCTGCGCTTCAGTATAGCCGCGTCGGACCATCTCTATGGTGAGATTACGCACTTCGCTGACATCGAAGACGCCGTCGATCCCGCCCCCGCCGTCAAAATCGCAGCCGATACCAACGTGATCGATCCCAGCGACCGCGACGATGTGGTCGATATGGTCAATGGCATCGGCCACCGTCGCAGACGGATTCGGGAAACGACGGGTGATCTCGCGGCGCGCCGTCGAGAACGCGGAGCGCTCTTCCCGCGTCATTTCAATCGCGGGCTTTGCTTTGGCCGCCAGCGCATCCAACGCGGCTCTGCGTTCGGGGTTGTCCGGCGCGGGTCGCAAGTAATCCGACAACATAGTGAGCTGCACCACGCCGCCATTTTCGGCCATCGCGCGCAGCATGTCGTCGGTCATGTTGCGCCTGTGATCGACAAGCCCCCGCGCGTTGGAATGGCTGGCAATGATCGGTGCTTTTGACGCGCGGATCGCGTCGTAGAACACCTCGTCGCTGCCGTGCGACACATCCACCATGATTCCAAGACGGTTCATCTCGGCCACCACCGCCTCGCCGAGCGGGCTGATGCCACCGTGTTCCGCACCGTTGTCATCGGTGGCGGAATCAGCGAGGTCGTTGTTGTCCGAGTGAACGAGCGTGATGTAGCGCACTCCTTTCTCGTAGTACTCCGTCACATTCGCGACGTCGTTGCCAACCGGGTAGCCGTTCTCAATGCCAAGGTAAATGGCGCGCTTGCCGGCTTTCTCGAGGACGTACGCATCCGCGGGGTTCAGCGCGAGCCCCACCGTCTCCGGATTGGCGTCGATCGACGCACGTACCGCATCGATCATCTGCAGGGCCAGGGCTTTGGCGCGTGAGTGATTGTCGGTGTCCCGAATGCCCTGAGCGACGAACGTGGCAAAGAAAATGGCATCCAGACCGCCGTCTTTCATGCGCGGGTAGTCGACCTTTGATCCGGTCTCTTTGGGGTCGTGGCGCTGGGCCAGATCAAAGCCGGGCTCGAGCAGTCGCAGCGGCGTGTCCGCGTGCGTATCCACGGTCAGGACACGGTCATGAATGGCCAGTGCTCTGACAACTAATTGCGTCTCGCTGTCACTTGATGGGTTTTTCTGCGTGGACTGGCCGACGCAGCCGCTCAGCAAAACCGTGGTTATCAATCCCGGAAGAAAATAGTGTGGCGACGCCATAATCCTGTCGGTCCTTTGTGGTCACAAGCGGCTACGATACGCGAAAAATCACGGTGCTTATGACAAAGGAACAAAAAATATGGAAGGCTCCGTTTTGTCAACGAACACCGGCATCAGGCCGTGGCGTCGTTCTGCGAGGCCCCCGAATCGGGTGGTCCGTTGGGCACCGGACAGCTAGGCGATCAGCGCCGCCGTGATTAAGGCCACCAAGCCCAGCACAAGAAAACCGAGAAACAGCTTTTGCCACAGAGGCTTCCTGGCCTTGCCCGTCCCGGTGTGAATGACCGAGCCTTCTACCCCGTCGAGTACGGCGCGCCACTCGCTTTTCTTCTCCACGATCAACCAGAAGGACTGATCCAGCAGGGGAAAGGCGCGCACCGCCGTGTCGGTAACCCGCTGGCCCCAGCTTTGTTCATTCACCTCCACGTCGTTGTGCCACGTGTTGACGTCGTAGCCCAGCAGCAGAGCAGGCGAGCCCTGAAAGTGCGTGACGCGCTTTTTGACCAGCCACACTTTGCGCAGCTCCTCGAATCTGGCAAAGAACGCCCGCAGCGATTCCCGGGCGTCGTCCGACAGGTCGATCGGATCGTAGATGTCGTCACTGTGAATCGTCTGGCGTTCCTCATCGGCGGCTTTGCAGATGGCGTCGTAGCGCTCGAGCAGCGGTTCGAAACGCTCGATTCGCTCAGGTTCGCCAAGTTGCTCGTAGCCAAAACGCAGCATTGGGGCAACTTTTCCGACGAGTTCCAGATCCCGTTCTGCGGCGCCGATCAAGGCGGGCTCCGCGATGTGGAAATGCTCATGCAGGTTGACGCGCCCCCAATGGAACTGGACCCATGCCTCATCCGGCTGGTCATCCGCCATCTGCTGAAAGACATCGTAGGCGGCCGCCGTACCGTCAAGGTCCTCGATCAGGCGCGCCAGTTGAAAGAGCCCTTCTGCATCCAAGTCATCGCGCCTCGACTGAAGATCCTTAATCTGCGATTCCACAGAAGCGTAGTGCTCGCAGGCGTTACGCCAGTTCTCAGCTGATTCGCGTTGCCAGCGGTCCTCGACCTTGCGCGTGACCTCCGCCCGGGTGTTCGGGTCGAAAACGCTATCCAACGCGCTGTTTTCGAAGTCAAAGCGAGTGACCGGCTCGGCTTGCAAAGCGGCCAGTCGGTCCTGCAGGCTTGGATGCGAATCGGAGTAGCCCGTTTCGATTTGCATGGCCGCTTCCACCGCACCGCGCCCCGCATCGGCGTCGTACTGACCGGCCACGGAGGTGCGCAATTGGGCGAACGGTGCCACGGACGTGTTGCTCGCTTTGTGACGCGGCGTCGCCCAGATGCCATCCCAATGGGCGGCCAGCGGTCGATCCAATGCGTACAGCCGGCACAACGATGAGGCGATCGCCTCGGCACTCGTGGCGTGTGCCGCGACCCGATCCGCTTCGTACTCTTGGCCGCGGCGCATGGCGAACGTCAGTTTGTTGAATTTCTTCTGAAACCAAAGCAGCGCACGATAGGACCGTGCGTGCGTACCGCGTTTCGATTTCTCTTCAACTTCCTGGGCCGCTCGCACCAGTGTCGTGTTGAGCCGGTAAACCATAGCGCCAATGCGGCCGTGCCGATGGCTCAGGTGACCAAACTCGTGGGCGATGATCGCCTTGATCTCATCCGGCGTACACAGATCAAGCAGCGGCAGACCGAGGATGAGGTAGTTTTTCGACGGACCGATGATCCCGAAAGTCGGCAACTGCTGAACGGCTGCATTCAGCTCGTTGGTGATCACGACATCATGAATCTCAAGGTTTCCGGTGGCCTTCCGAATGTCGTCGATAAACGCGATGACCTGAGCCTTTTCCTGATTATCGAGCACCACGCCCTCAGGCGGCGGTATGCGCACAAACAACGCCCGAGCCATGATGGCGGCCACGATAAGAAGCGGCAGCGCACCCCGAATGTAATTGTCCAGAAACGCAAAGCTGATCGAGCCAGTGCCAAACGCGATGGCGCCGCCGATCACCAGAGCAACAATGGCACCAATGGCCAGTACGATGTACAGATAGCCCGTTGCAATTAGCCGCATGACCTTACGGCGGTAAGCGCCCGGCTTTTCTGTGTAGAGTGCTTCGAGTGCTCTGAAGTCGTCCAGTGTGTCCGTGCTCATGCGCTACTCCATTGGAATCAGTGGATCCTGCGCTAGATGCTAGTGATTCGTACCGAAGCGCTTATATGAGCCAACCGACCCGAGTGACGGTCAGGCGCGCGAGACAGGGCGAAATGCGCTTTTAACGAGCCGGACCGTTGCGAGCGGCCTTTGTGATACGACGATTACTTGCCCTTCAGCTCGGTGCTCGCCCGTTCGAAGCAGCTCGTCATGAACTTCCAGTAGTCATCGCCGTAGAGTTCGCGAAATCGCCGTGTTTCCTGTGCGCTTTCATCACGCCAGACTCGCAGCCGCTGCTCTACGTACTCCGATGTGAGCGGGATGCCACATTCGACGGTGATGCAATGACGCCATTGGTCATAGTTCTGGGGAAATGGAGAAGACATCATGGGGGGTTTCGCACCTGTTTTTTGCCGGTGTCCAAGCTTAAATAGCCGTGGACGCACCCACAAGTATCACTTGAGAATTGCTGCATTTTGGCCCATGAACCGTTCGGAAACAGGAAATGTGAGGCAAATGCGCGGGGTGGCTGCGGATTTTTGAGACTATTGGACCGGCCGTTGTCGCTCGTTCGGGCGCTATTCCGGGATGCCCGATCGCGATGCCGACCGTCTCGGGCAGTCGCAGGCATCACCACGCACCGTATTACGCGGAACATATGTCAGGCATACCAGTTAAACACGACGGGTTCACATTGGTGGAGCTCCTCATTGTCGTCGTCATTCTCGCGACGCTGGCGGCGATTGTTGTTCCCCAGTTTGGCGCGACGGCATCGGACGCCACCAGGTCGACGTACGAGGCCACCCTGTCAAAGCTAAACAAGACCATTGAGCGTTACCGAAGCGAGCACTTGGGCAGGTATCCGGGTCAACGCGCTTCGAGCGATTCCAGTGTAAATACAGGTTGTAGCGGAGCCGGCGGTACGTCACTGCCAGGCGCGCCAGCATCCGAAGCCGCTTTCATCGCACAGCTCACGCATTACACAACTCAATGGGGGAGGACATGCGTCTGCGGAAGCGCTTCGCCTTTTTCCCCATCGCTCGACGGTAAAGTCCGTCTCCGTCGTGCCGTCTGCGAAGCGTAGAGGCTCCGTAAATCTCACCATGGCACCAAACGGCGGGATCTTACGACCTGCTCTCACGCGACACCGTTCCCGCCACGCCAGCGCCAACTCGTTCGTCGTCTTCGAAAGACAATTAAGGATGCGCAGCGGACAATCACACGCCGTTGGCCCATCGCACTCGCCCATGTCTTTGTAGGTCATTACGCCCGCGTCGTAATTGATCAGAATGATCACCGCCACGGTTCGCACCTGCCCGGTCTGCTTATCCCGAATCTCCTGGGCGGCGTAGCAGACGCCCCGGGTCATCGCGATACCAACGACCCGCCGTGCTTCGCTTTCACTTTCCCACGTCAGCTGGTTCTCAAAGTAGGCGCGTACGTTTGACGGCTTTTGTGTGCCAGTCCAACCCATGTCGTGTCCCTCGTATTGCTTGAATACTCAGAATCGCTCCGGTTTGGTCTGTGACAAGCGCACCATTCACTCGCGATCGGTTTTCTTGGTCGTACGGCATGTCGGGCACTGGGCCGCCTGAATCAATCTGACCACTTGGTCAATAACGGACATCACCGACTCAGGACTCTTCAGGACCTCTCCAGCTGTGAATCTTAGGACCCGGTATCCAGTGGTCTGCCCCGCCTTCTGTAGACACTGGCTAGCGTTATTATTACGCAACCAGCGAGGCGGATTCACAGATGAGCGGAACACGATATACGGATGAGTT
>JBCCMA010000187.1:0-5362 GCA_039026595.1 Pseudomonadota bacterium | reverse complement strand
CTCATCGCCATCGAGTGTTGCGAGTGCGGCGACCGGAGAGGTGCAACTCGCGCCGAGCGCTGAGCAGAACGCGCGTTCGGCGCGCAACGCCGTGTCGCACACAGGGTCGTTCAATACGGCGAGCCGGGCGGTCACCTCGGGCGCATCGCTCAGGCACTCGATGCCGACCGCACCCTGCGCGGCGGCGGGCAGTGAGACCTCCGTGGGAATGCGTTGTGTGATTCGCTCGTTGAAACCAAGCCGCTTGAGACCGGCGGCGGCCAGAATAATTGCGTCGTAATCGCCGGCATCCAGTTTGCCCAGACGGGTGTCCACGTTGCCACGCAGCGGGCGAAGCTGGAGGTCCGGGCGGTGGTGGCGCAGCTGCGACTGCCGTCGGAGGCTGGACGTGCCCACCACCGCGCCGTCGGGAAGTTCGTCGAGCGCGCCAACCTTGTGTGACACCAGCGCGTCGTGCGGATCTTCCCGCGGCAAGACGGCTGCGATGTGGAAGCCGTCGGGCATCTGCGCGGGCACGTCTTTCATGGAATGCACGGCCAGATCGGCTCGTCCTTCGAGCATGGCCACTTCCAGTTCCTTGATGAAAAGGCCCTTGCCGCCGATCTTGGCGAGACTGGCGTCCAGCCGCCGGTCCCCCTCGGTGGTCATCGGAACGAGTTCGACCATCAGGTCAGGGTGGGCATCGGCGAGCAGTCGCGCGACCCACTGGGCTTGCCAGAGCGCCAGACGACTCTGGCGGGTGGCGATGCGAAGTACGTCGGTCATCCGCGTATTGTCGCAGAAATTCGTCGTTGGCGGCGCATTATTGTTAACCGCTGCTGTCAGCCCCCGCGAATGAAGCGGCGCAATTCGGCCGCATGGCGACGGCTGACGTCGAGGGACTTGTCGCTGCCGTGTACCAGCGCTCCGATGGTACCGTCCCGGCGTTTTTCCACGCCCCGAAGGTGGGCCACGGCCACCAGCGCATTGCGATGGATACGGAAAAATACGTCGCTGCCGAACTCCGCCTCGATCGATTTCAATGAATCGTCGATCAGTACCTCTTCATCGGGCAGCCCCACCGCCACGTACTTCTGGTCGGCTTGCAGATACAGCGCCTGCTCGACCGGAATCATTCGCAGCCGGTCGCCCATCCGCGCGCTGAAATGCGTGCGTGCGGTCGGCGTTTCATCAGCGTCGCGGACCGCATCGAGTTGCGCGGTGCTGAGGCGCTCGGCGTGCTCAAGGGCCCGCGCCAGTTTCTCAAGGCGGACGGGCTTGACCAGATAGCCAACGGCCTGCGCATCAAACGCCTCGAGCGCGTATTCGTTGTACGCGGTCGTGAAAATGACCGCTGGTGGTTGGTCCAGTTGAGCCAGATGCCGCGCGGCCTCGAGGCCGCCCATGCCCGGCATGCGGATATCCATCAACACGACATCCGGCGCGTGCGTCTGCACCGCATCGAGTGCGGCTTCGCCGTGGTCGGCTTCGGCCACCACGGTGTGATTTCCGATGTCGCCGAGAAGTCGCTGCATGCGCACGCGTGCGGGTTGTTCATCGTCGACGATCAACAATTTCATGATGCCTGCCTCACTGTTGTGCGCGCTCTGTGGTGGTGCGCTCGAGCGGAATGCGTCATGCCGATTCCACCTTGGGAATCCACAGCGTCACGCGGTACTCGTCGCCCTCGGGGCCGGCGTTGATCTTGGCCGGGCGGTCGTACGCCAGTGCGAGCCGTTGGCGAATGTTCTTCAGGGCGATCTGATTGCCGGAGCGGGTGGGCGTGGGTGGCCGTGGCGGCAGCGGATTGCGAATATCGATGTCAAAGCCGTTGCCGTAATCACGTCCGGTGATGGTGATGGTGCCGCCGCCGGGCAAATTCTCGATACCGTGGTAGATCGCATTCTCCAGCAGCGGCTGGATGCAAAGGCCGGGCACCAGCGCGCGCATTGGCAAATCGTCGACATCCCACACCACATGCAAGCGCTCGCCCAGCCGTAGCTCCTCGATGCGCTGGTACATGCGTGTCATCTCGAGTTCTTCCTTAAGGTGAATCTTGATGGACGCGTCGGCAAGCGAAGATCGAAAGAGATCGGCCAGATCCTCGACGGCCTGTTCAGCCAGCGAGGGTTTGTCTCGCGTGAGCGAAGCGATTGTGTTCAGGCTGTTAAAAAGAAAATGCGGTCGAATGCGCGCCTGCAGCGCCGAGATGCGCGACAGCGCCTGCAACTCCACATTACGTCGCCACTGGTGCGTGACGTAGAAATAGCGCAGCAGCAGAGCCGACACGATGGCGCAAATGGTGACATTGCGGAGCAGGAAGATACCGGCGTGCTGTGGCTGCAACAGTGCGTTCTGTGCATCGCCGAAGAAGTACTTGGCCAGGGCCAGTGCGGCGAGTGAAATGATGGCGGTGTTGCCGACGAGCAGGCCGCCGGCCAGTGCACTGGCCGCCGTGGTGGAGCGGCCATTGAGCGCGTTGCGTGCGGCACACAGCAAAGCGGCACTTCCGAGGCCGATCCATAGCAGAAACAGTGATGCTCGCGCCAGCACGAGCCAGAACTCCTGCGGCGTCGAGTACTGTGACAACGCCAGAACGAGCGCCACAAATTCAGCGACAAGCACGATGGTCAGCACCATCTGCCCCGAGCAGAAGTCGGGCAGATAGTTGCCGTGCGTGTCGTGTTGGTCAGCCATGGGGTCCGACGCCATGGCCGAACCTTATCACCGGTGCCGCGCGCTCAGCCGCACCACTTGCTGACGTCGGCCTGCGCCTGCGCCCGCCGGGTGTCGGTTTCAGCTTGGTCCAGATAGCGCCGACCGCCGCCGTCGGTCGGAACATACAACCGGCGAGAATTTGTGATGGTCTGCAATGCGGTTTGCGCACGCCGGCAGTTTTCCGCGTAACGCGTAGCGCGCTCGACGGGGTCTTCATCTTCGGTGTCGGCGGACTTTGGCGGTGCATCGTCCGTCACCGTCTCTTCTTCCTTGTCGTTCAGGTCGGGCCGCGCCGCGGCCACACGTTCGAGGTCGGTCGTGCGGGACGTCACCTCGGTCAGGCGCGCGGTCTCGCTGGCGGGCCGGTCAGAGTAGTGCACATTGCCATCAGCGTCGGTCCAACTGTAGACACCGTGGGTGTCGGCTTGGGCTGGAATCAAAAAGGTGAACGCAAGAAGCACTGCGGACGTCAGTCGCAACATAACGGGTCTCCACTGGATGCAGGTGGCGCGTGCCGCCTGTGGGCGGCGCGCCCAGTTACCTGTGGAGAAAGTATGACACGGTGGTGGCGGCCACGCCGTGAACGTGGTCACGCCGGAGTCGTGCTTTTATCAGAGTGCCTGGCCGCCGGTTTCTCCGGTGCGGATACGGACCGCGTGGGTCAGCTCGGTAACGAAGATCTTGCCGTCACCAATTTTGCCGGTACGCGCTGCGTTGGCGATGGCGTCGATCACCGCATCGGCGCGATCGTCCTCCACCGCAATGTCGAGTTTCATCTTGGGCAAAAAATCGACGACGTATTCGGCGCCTCGATACAGCTCGGTGTGGCCTTTCTGACGCCCGAATCCTTTGACTTCCGCCACGGTGATGCCCTGCACGCCGACTTCCGCAAGCGCGTCGCGCACGTCGTCCAGCTTGAAGGGTTTGATGATGGCCGTGATCATTTTCATGCGGCGGTCCTCGTCCAAGGGGCGGCAGAGAATACCGGAAGGGCGGGGTTTGCGCCATGTGGCGTGCGGTAGGCCGCCCGCAATAAAGCGCGCCATTTTCCTTGATTTACGCGTTTCCCGTCGCCATCAACTTGGCTAGGATTCCCATATGACTGACCACGTGGAGACACCATGGATTCCGGACTGATTGACGACCTCGCCCGCAAGCTGGCAGCACGCCTGCCCGAGGGGCTCGAGCACCTGGGCGACGACGTGCACAACAACTTCAAGGCCGTGCTTCAGAGCGGTCTCGGCAAGCTCGATCTTGTCACGCGGCGTGAATTTGATGTGCAGCGTCAGGTTCTGGAGCGCACGCGGGAAAAACTGGAGGCGCTGACACGCCGCCTCGACGAGCTCGAAAACACGGAATGATGTGACCCTCGGCCGCGCGGCGGCCCGGCCACGGAGGGCCGCATGCGACTGGCAACTGTTCTGGCCCGCAGCGCCATTGAGCTGTCGGCCCCGCTCGTGCGTGTGGAAGTGCACATCAGCGAAGGCCTGCCGAAGATGAGCATCGTCGGTCTGGCCGAGACGACGGTAAAAGAGAGCAAGGAGCGCGTTCGGGCGGCTATCCAGAACAGCGGTCTGGCGTTTCCGTCTGACAAACGCGTCACCATCTCGCTCGCCCCGGCCGAGCTGCGCAAAGAGGGCGGCGGGTTCGATCTGGCCATCGCGCTGGGGCTAATCGCCGCGTACGGCAAAACCGAGCTGAGCATTCCCGATTGCATCGAATTTTTTGGGGAGCTGGCGCTCGACGGGTCATTGCGTGCCGTTCGTGGTGCGTTGCCCGCGACCCTCGCGGCCAACGCGGATGGCCACGAGGTGGTCCTGCCGTTTGCCTCGGCTAATGAGGGTGCACTGGTTACCGACGCGACCGTCTGGCGCGCAGACTCGCTTGCGCAGGTCGTCGCGCATTTGCAAAACAAGACTGCGTTGTTGCCCGCTAAGATCGACCGGACCAGATCGAGTGCGGGGCCAAGTCGCGGTCCCGATCTTGCTGACGTGCGCGGACAACCGGCCGCGCGTCGCGCGCTCGAAATCGCGGCCGCGGGTGGTCACAGTTTGTTGATGACCGGCCCCCCAGGTACGGGCAAAACGATGCTCGCTGAGCGGTTGCCTGGCCTACTGCCCGAATTGACCGAGCGACAGGCGCTCGAAAACGCTGCCATGCACTCCCTGCGCGGCCAGTCTCCGCCCGTCGCCACGTGGCGGCAGGCGCCGTTTCGAGCCCCGCATCACACAGCGAGTAGTGCGGCATTAATCGGCGGCGGACGCACACCCATGCCCGGTGATGTCTCCCTTGCGCATCACGGCGTGTTGTTTCTCGATGAACTGCCCGAATTCCAGCGGCCCGCGTTGGAGGCATTGCGTGAGCCGTTGCAGTCGGGGCATGTGACGATCTCGCGTGCCGCGGGGTACACGACGTTTCCCGCGCGATTCCAGCTTGTCGCCGCGCGCAATCCCTGTTGATTCGTTGCTAAGTTGCCGCTCTTAAAAAAGGGAAGGTAGTGGAGATTGATCGACACTTCGTCCTTCCCGATAACTATTGATTCCGTAACGGCTTCGATGATTCCGAGCTGCTCATTCTTGTCTAACGTGTCCCAACGTTCCGCCAAGGACTGGGTCTCAGAGAAGGCGTGCTCGGAAGACAAGTTCTGAATCTTAAGGAAGTCGAT
>JBCCMA010000186.1:0-5409 GCA_039026595.1 Pseudomonadota bacterium | reverse complement strand
TGACCAACGACGCGTCCTATCAGCCGCTGCGCGATAGTGGGATGGACGGACAGCGGTTGCGACCGAACTGACACTGTCCAGACGCGCCCAGCTCACACCGCGGAATTTACGATGCCGCGGTCGGTCTGGGGCCGAGCATGGTGGCAAACTCCGGCCGTGCGGCGATCAACCGTCTTTCCCACGGCGGAAAGTCGCCGTACCGCTGCCTTAAAAAGTTTAAGAAGATCCGGACTTTCATCGGCACAAACGGCGTTTGTCGGAAAAACGCGGACAGCGTCGCGCTTTGCACCCGAAGACCGGGCAGCACCGGTACCAGCTCGCCGGAAATCAGCTCATCTTCAATGAAGAACGCCGGCATCATCGCCATGCAGTCGCCCCACAGGACAGCGGCGCGAAGCTGCCATACGGTGTTTGTTAGAACGACGGGCGCAAACGGGGCGTGGATCGTCTTGTTGCCATCGAGAAAGTCCACCGCATGTTTCGGCTGGACATGGTTGTTGTGTGCAAACCGATGCGCGGCCAGTTCCATTGGCGTATCCGGTTCACCGAACTTCGCCAGGTAGCCGGGTGTCGCAACAACCATGCGTCGTAATGGCAGCACCGGGACCGATTCCACCACCTCGCTCGCGGGGGACGTCGGCTGTAGGCAGACATCGAAACCCTCTTGAACCGGATCGCAAGTGCGATCGTGCTGCTGAGAATAAATCTTCAGGTTGGGGTACTCGTTCTGGAAGTCGATCAGATCCCGCGCAAGATACGCGGCGGTGAACGACGACGGGCAGCTGACGCGGAACGTGCCAGACAGGCCCCACTCCATCGAGCAGACCTCCGATTTAACCTCTTCGAGCTCGGCCAGAATGGGTACGCAGCGCTCATACAGGGCCGTGCCCGTGTCCGTGATCGTCAGGCGTCGGGTCGAACGCTGGAGCAGTTCGATCTGGAGCATCTGCTCGAGCTGATTCACCCGTTTGGTGATCACAGATTTTGCGGCGCCCATCTGGCGGGCCGCCTCGGCAAAACTCCCGGCCTCCACTACCTTGACGAACGCCCGGAGGCTATTTAGTTCGTTCATCCGCACCCCATTGAACGCAAAAAGTTAGCAATTACAGATCTATGCGCCCGATTAGCGCCTTTATGACTGCCAATCGAGAAGACTGCCCGAGCGCACAGCCGACGTCAAAAAAACACGATTGACCGCAATTTGCGAACAAATAGTAGTTATTACCAATAATTATATTTGGTAAGCCGCTCAATTAGAGTGCGGGTGGGGCGTGTATTGCAACAACTTGATGCAATTCGGGTGGCGACAAGAAAACTAAGCAGGCACAGCGATGCCGCAGGGGGTTAGCGAGATGGAGCGAGCAGCGATGCGGCTGATTTTGGGCGTGGCTTTGGTGGCCTCCGGCACCGTGGCGTCGGCCCAAAACGCGGTGGAAGAGGTCATGGTGAGCGCCACCCGGCGCGCCGAGAACATCCAGGACGTGCCGATTTCAGTCAATTCCGTATCGGCCGATCAGATCGAAAAGTTCGGCATCGTCGACATCGAGGATCTGTCTCTTTACGTGCCCAACTTTGAGATCAACAGCTCGACGGTGCTGCCAAACCTCTATATCCGCGGTATGGGCTCCGGCGCGACGCACTCGATCGAGCAGTCGGTCGGGCGCTTCGTTGACGACGTGTACATCGGCCGGGCGGCCATCAACCTGCACGGGTTTATGGATGTGGCCGGCGTGGAAGTGCTGCGGGGCCCCCAGGGCACGCTATTCGGCAAGAACACGGTCGGCGGGGCGCTGATCGTGCGCACCGGCGATCCGACCGATGATTTTGAAAGCGGTGTCTCGCTATCAGCCAGCGGCTACAGCACGGCGGGCGGCACGCGTGAAGCCCAGGGGTTTTTCTCCGGCCCGCTGACCGACAACCTGTCCGGCCGTGTGGCCGTGCGCATGCGCGAGCGCGACGGCTTCTACATCAACCGGCTGGAGGGTCCCGACGGGTCCGACCGCAACGACTCTGGGATTCGCGTCAAACTGGCGTGGACGCCGACCGACCGAACGAGCGTTGGGCTGAAGCTCGAATTTAACGAGTATGAAGAAGAGGGCGCGGACGCCGCCGAGATCTCGGACATTGGCGGTCCGCCGCTGTCGGTCTACCAGATCGCCTCGCCAAACTTTACCCCGGAACTCGACTGGATGATCGATGTGGACTGTACGGACATCATCGCCAACCGCGACACGACCGGTGACGGGTTGGCCGATACCGAGACCAACACCGGCTCGTTCTGCCCCCAGCGCGACCAGGAATCGATCAATGCGACGGTTCGCGTAGAGCACGATTTTGAGTCCGGCACGCTGACTTCTATTTCGGCTTTCCAGAAGTACGAATATCTCCACCAGTTTCCTGGCCTCGACATGGGGCTCGCCGGCGCGTTCCGTGCCACGCGCAATGAGGAGTACGAGGGGTTCTCACAGGAATTCCGGTTTACCTCCGAAGCGAGCGATACCTTCGATTACATCGTGGGCGCTTATTTTGAAGACAGCACCATCGACCGGTTCCAGAACTCCGACATTAACCTTGTGACCATCTTCCAGGATCCAACCGGCGGCTTCATCGGTCGGTTCGAGCCGTGGACGCAGGACACGCAGACCTTTGCGGCGTTCGGACAATTGCGCTACACGCTGACCGACGAGCTCCGGTTGATTGTGGGCGGCAGGTTCGCCAATGAATCCAAGGACTTTGCGTTCGAGCGTTTTTTCGCCCAGTACGGGACCTCCAACCGACTCGACATCCCGAACGGCCCGGGCGGGCCGCCGCTCGTCGTCACCGACGATCGTTCGGAGAGCAAATTCACCGGCTCGGTCACGCTGCAATACGACCGGTCCGACAACTCGATGCTCTACGGCGGCTTCTCCCAGGGCCACAAGACCGGCGGGTTCAGCGATCGCATCGAGGACCCGACCGTGAGCTTCGAGTACCAGGAAGAGGATGTGAACGCGGTTGAGTTCGGGGCCAAGACCTTCCTGTTGGACGGCGCGTTGTCCTTAAACATCGCCGTGTTCTACATGGACATTCAGGGCTTGCAGCTGGCCACGCAGCTGCCCGGCGACGTGCCGGCGTTCTCGGTCTCCAACGCGGCGGATTCCACCAGTCAGGGCATCGAAATCGATTCTCTGTGGGCGGTTAACGACATCTGGAATCTGGGTGCGAGCGTGTCTTTCACGGATGCGACCCACGATTCGTTTCCCGGTGCTGAGTGTTTCCCGGGCACGCCGGTGACGCCGGACCCGGTCACCGGTTCCTGCGATCTCGCCGGACTGCCGTTGATTTTCGCCCCGGATCTCAAAGTATCGCTGTGGGCAGACTTTGAGGTCACCGACGTCGCCGGCGGCTGGGACCTGGGCGGTCGCGTCGACTACGCGTACTCCAGCGAGTTCTATACCGATATTTCCTACCAGGACAATGTGCTGACCGACTCGTACTCGCTCATTAACGCGTCGCTGCGTCTGATTGCGCCGAATGACCGGATCACCGTGTCGCTGCTTGGCAGAAATCTGACCGAAGAAGCGTACTGCGCCTGGTGTATTCCGTCGGGTCCCAACATTTTGGCAACGATGAACCCACCGCGGGAAATCGGACTGCGTGTGACCGCGCGATTTGATTAGGCAGCTGCGCACATGGCGATCATCGAACCGAAAAACAAAAGCGTCCTAGCCCTTAAGGGCCTGCATCTGTATCACAGCGGGATATCCAACTGCTCGATGCGCGTGCGCATGACGCTGGAGGAGAAGGGGCTTGAGTGGGACAGCCATCATCTCGATCTGATGAAAAAAGAGCATGTGACCGAGGCGTATTTTGGCATCAACCCAAATGGCCTGGTGCCGACGCTGGTTCACGACGGGCAGGTGATCATCGAGTCGGACGACATTATCGATTATTTGGATACGACCTTTCCGCAGCCGTCGTTGCGACCGGACGATCAAGCTGAGATCGAGCGGATGCTCGAGTGGCTGCACCGCTCGACGAAAATCCATTTAAAGGCGGTGAAGACCCACATGTACGCCACGCGAATGCGCGGCAAGATGACCATGACCGACGAGTTGAAGACGCGGTATGAACGGCTCCAGACCAATCCGGACCTATTGGCGTTCCATGCGAAAAGCACCAGCGATGCGTTTACCGAGGACGAACTGAGCGCCGCCCGGGCGACGCTGGACCAGAGCTTCGCCGACTTGGACCGGGCGCTGGACAAACGTACTTGGCTCGCCGGGGAACGGTTCACTTTGGCGGACATCGCGTGGGTGCCGCTCCATTACACGCTCGACATTCTCGCCGGCTACTCGTTCGCGGATTTGCCCAATGTGATCGCCTGGGCAGAACGGATCAAGGCGCGCCCCAGTTACCAGAGCGCGATCCTTGCTTGGTGGCCCGAGACCATGACCCGCCTGCCCGCGCAGGCGTCCTAAACACCGGGAAGCACCGACCCATGCTCGAGCTCTACCATCACGGATCCTCGGTATGCGCCGCGAAAGTCCGGTTTGCGCTGGCTGAAAAGCGCGTCGTACCGGACGAAATGCACTACGTCGACATCCTTAAGGGCGAGCAGTTCACCGACGCGTTCCGCGCGATCAACGCTAAGGCGGTGGTGCCAGTGCTCGTACATGACGAGCGCATCATCAACGAATCCACCGTCATCTGCGGCTACATTAATGACGCGTTCGACGGTCCCGCGCTGGTGCCGTCCGACCCGCTCGCCCGGGCCCGCGTCCGGATGTGGGAAAAAGCCGTCGACGAACAGCTGCACCCCGCCTGCGGCGAGCTGACCTTCGTGTGCTGCCACCGCCATATCGTCATGCGGCTCGGTGAACAAAAGCTCAAAGAGTTTTTGAGCAGCACGCCCGACCAGTCGGTGACCAACACCTGGCGGGAGCGGAAAAAAGAAATTGTCAGGTTGGGGTTCGACGCGCCGGGTATTGAGGACACGATCCGCCTCTACGACGACCACCTGTCGAAAATGCAGACGGCGCTAGAGACCCACGCGTGGCTCGCCGGCGAGACCTTTTCGCTGGCCGACATCGCGTTGACGCCCTACGTCAATCGTCTGGACATGCTCAGCATGTCGGGAATGTGGCAGGGCGGGCGGCGACCGGCGGTGGAGAACTGGTTCGAGCGCATCAAGGCCATCAGCACGTTCAAAGCGGCGTTTTTGGACTGGTGCCCCGACGCGCTGACGGACGACCTGCGGACGTTCGGTGCGCAAAGCTGGCCGGACGTAAAGAGAATAATTGGGATGACGTGAGGGAGTGAGCATGGGTCGAATGACGGGAAAAGTAGCGGTCGTGACCGGCGCCGCACAAGGCTTGGGTCGGGCGTACGCTGAGTCACTGGCGGCGCACGGCGCCAAGGTGGTGGTGA
>JBCCMA010000185.1:0-5413 GCA_039026595.1 Pseudomonadota bacterium | reverse complement strand
CGTCGACGTAGCAAGAACGAGCCGAACGAGAGCACGGTTCGAGAATGCATGTAGAATGGACCTTGGTAAGCTCCCTTTCTTTGTCAGAGCGAATGGATCGGTTAAGTATCTGCAAGCGGGAAAAAGAAGTGACGACGTTAACGGTCGGCGGCGTACATCTGCGGGCACATAAGAACAAGAGAGGTGCGCACGATGCGAGAAACAACAGACGCCGGCGACGTGATCGCCGTGCAGAACCTGCAGGAGTTTTTCCGGGATGCGGTCGATACGGCGATTATTGACCAGAATCTGGACGTAACGCCGCATACGGCCCATTACGTGGTCAATTTGCTGACCCTGTTTTCGCGCTCGGATGATTTTTACGAGCGAACGGACGATGGCGTGGCCATCAAACCGCTCGCCACCATGTTGTCGGATGCGTTGGACTGCACAAACGACGCACAGCGCGCCGAGCGCTACCGGCGCTTGGGTGATGTGGCGCTTTTCGTTGCCGGCTTTTTCGCACAGAGCTTCCAGCGTCGAGCGGTCAACATCGACTACTACATCGCCATGGGAGGGAACGCGTATGGCGCGGTCTCCCACACGCTGCGAGGCACGTCCCAACAGCGGGTGTTCGGCGGAGTGTTTCGCGAACTGTCGAGCAAGTTCCAGCCGATCGTTGATGTCTTGAACGATGTCGCCCATAAACCGGGTGACCGCCATTTGGTCCATGCCTATGAGATGTTCCAGCGCACAGGCAGTCCCCGCGCCGCGCGCACGCTCAGGCAAAACGGCGTGGTGCCCCTCGGCCCGACGCGACGCGGCCGGTGGCGTATCCGTTGACCCGGGTGGTCCGGACGCTTCAAGCCACGCTTGAGGCGCTTTACGACGTGCAGTGTCCGGCACGCGTTGAACACTATCTGATTGACCAGCCGGAGATGGCTCGTGACCTTGATCCGCTGGGGCATGAGGTGGACGAGAAGCTCCTGATCCACGAGGGGCGCGCCGACGTCGCAATGTGTCTGTATATCGCGCCGCAGGTTGTCAGGAAGCTCGAGGACCACAATCCTCTGGTAGCCCTGAGTGACGCGAATCTGGGCGCGTTTTGCAGCGCACTTGAGGGTGTCAGTCACCTGACCTATGCGGCTTGTAATGCGGCGATCGACAAGCCGGTGACGCTCCTCGAGATGGAGCTACAGGCCGAGGTCGACAAGTTCGTTGTGGCGACCTTGCTGTTGCGCCGGCAGATCAAAAAACCACAGCATTTCGCACTAATGCGACGAATGTTCGGCCGACTGCAACTGTGCGACACGCTCGGTCGGCGCGATGTGGAACGATACGCACACGCCAACGACGCCGCCGCCCGTTTTTGCGGACGTGTCATGCGTCCGCATCGACGCGCAAGTCAGCGGCTTGCCGATCTGCGCCGTTTTTACCGGATGCCCAAACTCGCAAAATTGGCCGCGTGCTAGGCTTGGCGCTCAGTCAACGCGGAGTCGCCATGAACCAGTCCCGTCGTTTCTTATCCTGCGTGCCAATGTGCGCAGCTATGGTGGTCGCCTTGTCCAGCACGCCTGCGGTGGCCAAAGACGCCACGACCCGACCCTGCGCGGACAAGGTCGATGGGCTGACCCTTCCCGAGGGGTTTTGCGCCAGCGTCTTCGCCACCGGATTGGGACACGCGCGCCACATCGCTGTGCACGATAACGGGGATGTGTACGTGTCGCTGCGCGGCGAGGATGGGGGCATCGTTGCGCTGCGCGACACCGACGGTGACGGTGAGGCCGATCGCGACGCCAAGTTCGGCCCCCGCGGCGGTACGGGGATCGGGATACGCAGCGGCTACCTCTATTTCGCGATGCCCACGCGCATCGTGCGCTACGCGCTCGACGGCACGCGTTTGGTGCCGCGGGGGCGACCGGAGATTGTGGTCGACGGCTTTAACCGACAGCGCGCGCACGCAACGAAGACGATCGCGTTTGACGACGCCGGAGGTCTCTATACCAATATCGGTGCGCCGTCGAACGCGTGTCAGGATCCGCAGCGCACCCCGGGTACGCCCGGCCAGGACCCGTGCCCCGAGCTCGCGCAGCATGCCGGCATCTGGCGCTATGATGCGGATGCAACAGACCAGAATGCGTTCGAGGACGGCGAACGCTACGCCACGGGTATCCGCAATGCCGTGGCCACGGCGTGGCACTCGCAGGTCGATTCGCTCTACGTGGTCCAGCATGGACGCGATCAGCTCTCAGAGCTCTGGCCGGAGTCGTTCACCACGGCGCAGCGCGTGGAATTGCCCGCCGAAGAGTTCTTCGACGTGGGGCAGGGGGATGATTTCGGGTGGCCCTACTGCTTCTACGATCCATTCCAGAAAAAAAAGGTGCTGGCACCGGAATACGGCGGAGACGGTAAAGAGATCGGCCGCTGCGCGTCGGCACGCGATCCGCTTGTCGGTTTCCCGGCGCATTGGGCTCCAAACGCGCTTCTGTTTTATACGGGGGAGCAGTTTCCCGCGCGCTACCGAGGTGGTGCGTTTGTCGCTTTCCACGGTTCGTGGAATCGGGCGCCGGAGCCGCAACGTGGTTACAACGTCGCGTTCGTCCCGCTCGACGACGGCAAGGTCGTTGCGGATGGGGATAAGCCCTACACGATTTTTGCCGACGGTTTCGCTGGCAGCGATGTTATTCCGAGTCCGGGCAGCGCCACTTATCGCCCCACCGGTCTCGCACAAACGCCAGATGGCGCGCTTTTGGTCAGCGATTCGCGGAAAGGGCGCATCTGGCGGGTGAGCTACAACCGTACCCCGGCTGTCTCCAGCGGGCGCTGAGTCTAGAGCCAGCCCTTCTGGCGAGCGATACGCGCCGCATCAATCCGATTCGCCGCATTGAGCTTGCTGATCGCCTCTGACAAATAGTTGCGCACGGTGCCTTCACTCAGAAACAGCGCTTCCGCGATTTGTTGGGTGGTCTTGCCCTCCGATGCGGCGCGCAGCGCCTGCCGCTCACGCTCGGTGAGCGGATCGACAGCATCCAGCGACGCCAGTGCGAGCTCCGGATCCACCACGCGTTTCCCGCCTGCGACCTGACGTAGCGCGATCGCGAGCTGTTCGGCGGGCGCATCCTTCAGAAGGTAGCCGCGCACACCCGCATCGAGTGCGCGTCGCAAATAACCCGCACGCGCAAACGTCGTCAGAATGACGACCGGCAGATCCGGTGACGCCTTATTGATGGCGGCGGCCAGCTCCAATCCGGTCATCTCTGGCATCTCGATGTCCGTCAGGACAAGGTCACAGGGCGTCGAGTCAAGCTGCGTCATGGCGTCAGCGCCGTTACTTGCGGTCGCCACAACCGAAAAGTCTGACTCCAGGTTCAGAAGCGCCGTCAGAGCGCCACGGACCATCGACTGATCCTCGACCAGCAAAATGCGCAGTGCGCTCAAGGATTGAGCGACGTGGGCAGGTGAATGATCAAGTGCGTGCCATTATTGGACTCGATGTCCATGCGTCCGCCGAGAACCGCGAGGCGCTCACGCATGCCGGTCATGCCCTGACCCTCGCCGCCATCGAAGCCGATGCCGTCGTCGGAAATTCGCAGCGTGATGGTCTCGTCATCCTGTTTCAGCGAGATCTGGCAGTGCGCGGCACGGGCGTGTCGGATGATATTGGTGACGGCCTCTCGCACCACCAGAGCCAGCAGCGTGGCGTGGCGGGCCGAGAGAGATACATCGTCGACGTCGGTGGCGAGCGCCACGTCAGCGCGCTTCAGGGCTGTCTTTGCGGCGTCGAGTTCGTCGCCGAAGCCGACGCGTCGATAATTGCCAACCGTCTCGCGCACGGACGCCAGCGCCTCGCGCGACGTGGCAGCCAGTTCTTCGAGTTCGCGCGCGGCCGCGGCGGGATCGTCCTTGAGTAGCTTGCTGGCAAGGTCGGCTTTGAGCGTAATCACCGACAGCGTGTGTCCCAGAACATCGTGGAGGTCGCGGGCGATCCGCTCGCGCTCAGCCATCTGGCCCAGGCGATGCACTTCCTCCTGCGAGCGCTTCAGCGCGGAGTTGGCCAGATCCTGCTGACGGATATTAATGCTGATGCCAACAAGACCGAGCGCCACGATGATGCCCGGATAAAAGTAGTAATCGGGCAGGTCGAGGGCGTAGCTGGCCGCGAGCATCCATGCGCACATAAAGCCGACGGCCACAAATGCCCGACGCGGGGCCATCGCCTGGCCGCAAAGGAATGCGGCGTAATTGAAGAACACGTTGGCGCCAAGGTTTATCGGGGTCAGGAGCATGCCCAGCAGCGTGATCCCGGCGATCGGTCCGTACATGGCCCGCCCGCTGCGCCGGAAGGCGGCGTAGTACATCGGCAGGAAAACAGCGATGCCGCTCACGCACAACCAGAACCTCGAGCCCGAGATGGGCATGGCCAGCATCGGCACGATGAAAAAGCCCAGAAAAAGAAGCCAGGCATGTGGCAGTGAACCGAGTTCATCAGGCGTCGCAAAGACCCTGGCCAGCAGTCCGGGTCGGGTGGGCGCGAGGGCGGGGCGGGCGTTCGTGGGCGTGGTCATCGTGTCTCCAGAAATTTGAAGTCCCGCCGGCGCAGCGTCGGCGCCGGCGGGCGGCGGGGTCAGCTGGTTGCCGCCATACTGCGCAGGATAAAGCGGGCCCACGCGTAGTCCGGCTCAATTTCCAGCGCGGTGTTCAGAGCGGCCACGGCCTCCGAGCGACGTGCCTGCTCATCGAGCGCCAGAGCACGCCATACGTGGGCCTCGGCGGCGCCCCACTGCGCGTCGGGGCTGGCGCCAAACGCTTTGATCGCGGCGTCGAGCGTTTTCAGCGCATCGCCTTTGCTGCCGCCAAACATGCTGGGCGTATTGAAGTCCGAAATGCCCTTGGCCAGCAACGTATGCGGGTTTGTCGGATCAATGTTCATGGCACGGTCGATCAGCGCGTGCGACTTACGGCCGAGCGTCATGCCCTTCATCGGGTTGATGCCGATCTGCAGGCCGTACACGTTCGCAAGCAGCGTCATATGCTGAACCGAGTTCGGTGAGGTCTCCAGACCGCCGCGCAAGAGCTTCGCGCTCGTTTTCAGGCTGCGCTTGGCCAGCTTCGCGTCATTGGCCGCGTTGGCCGCCACAGCGATGCGGTATTCGAGGAAGGCCTGCAGATACCCGTCGTCCTGCTTTTCAGCCTCGTCGCGCAGTTCGGTCAGGCCGCTGAGATCGTTGCGAATGCTGACAGCCTCGACGTCTGCAATGCTAAGCGCCTGCGCAGACAGGACGGACGCGAGCACGACCAGAAGGCTCATCGATTTGAAACAACGCATGGTGGTTCTCCTTGGTGATTGACAACGACTACAGTGTTGCCCTGACACCCGCTCATCATAAGTAAGGCTTGTCACCGGTTTGTACTGACGAATGTCACAAGCCGGATT
>JBCCMA010000184.1:0-5447 GCA_039026595.1 Pseudomonadota bacterium | reverse complement strand
TTCCCTCTTGCTGCGGCCTCTGCGCCGCAATCTGTGATGGGGATCACGCTGCGTTTTTCAAGGGCTCCCTAGACTTGGATCACGCTTTGGGATTTTTTTCCCAAGGGCGAATGCGGGTGTCGGCGGCGACAGGACGCTTCCGCCACACTGATGGGAGACCGTGTGAGTTCACCGACCGAACAATCGGATGTTCGCCGACGCGACGGCCTGACGGAGCCGTCCGCGTCCCGCGTTCTTGATCAGGTCGCGGATTCCGTGGTGATCACCGACGCCGCCTGGCGCGTTCGATATATGAACGAAGCGGCCAGAGAACTCTGTCACCTGAACGCCCGCACGGCCTGTCCCGTGCACGCCCGCGACCTGCTGCCGCTCGTCACCGACGACGGCACCTACCTGTTTGATGCGCAGGGCCTGGTTGGTCTCGATGTAGGAAAGTCTGAGCACGCCGTCGCGCTTATGACGTCCGACGGGCACGCACGACCGGTCCTTTTAAGAATCCGCACACTTGCGGACGGCGGTATGGCGTTGACCCTGCGTGATCGCAGCGGCGAGCAGGGTTGGTTGCAGTCTCTCAACTATGAACAGTCGCACGACGCTCTGACCGGACTGGCGAACCGCCAGGCGTTCGTTCGACAACTTTCAAGCCTTCTGGCCATGGGCCCGCGGACGCCATCGTGCCCGGGAGCGCTGATTTACCTCGACCTTGACCAGTTTCGAGTGGTCAACGACACGTGCGGCCATGACGTCGGTGACGCTGTGCTTCGCGTCGTTGCGAAGGCGCTCGTGGAGGACACGCGCGCAGATACGCTGGTGGCGCGTCTGGGCGGTGACGAGTTTGGCGGTCTGATCCCGGTGTGCACCCGTGAAGAAGCCTGCGATCTGGCGGCCCGCTGGCAAGACCGGATTGACGACGCGGCCGCAGCTGCGCAGACCGCCCGCTCCGCGCATACCGCCAGCGTGGGCATCGTTATGCTCGACGCGGTGGACCGATCCCCGCAGCGAGCCCTGAGCGCGGCCGATCTGGCCTGCGCGGCGGCGAAAGATCGCGGACGCGATCGCGTCGAAGTGTACGGCGACCGCTCAAGCGTCGCGGCGCACGAACAGATCGAATGGGTCGGGCGTGTGCGGCGCGCGTGCGACGAGCATCGCTTCGAATTGTTCCGCCAGCCGATTGTGCCGCT
This sequence comes from Pseudomonadota bacterium, assembly GCA_039026595.1. Taxonomy (GTDB): domain Bacteria; phylum Pseudomonadota; class Gammaproteobacteria; order Steroidobacterales; family JBCCMA01; genus JBCCMA01. The sequence goes on along the minus strand of JBCCMA010000184.1, from coordinate 4,266 downwards.
GCAGCAGGATGCGGAGCGTCCGCACTACGAATTGCTCCTGCGCATGGTGGATCGAACCGGCCAGTGCGTTATGCCCGCGGCGTTTATTCCCGCGGCCGAGCGCTTCAACGCCATGGGCGCGGTCGATCGCTGGACGCTGCGCCGGGTATTGAGTGAACTGGTGTGGCGACCGGGTGAGGGCGAGCCTTACTTGGTGTCCGTCAATCTTTCGGGCACATCTCTGCGCGACAGTCGCTTTCGACGTGACGTTATCGACCTGATCACACGCCATGATCTCGAACCCGACACGCTCTGTTTCGAAGTCACCGAAACGGCTGCAGTGGGCCAACTGGCTCCGGTGCGTCGCTTCATGGAGCGCGCGCGTGAATCAGGATGCCGCTTCTCGCTCGATGATTTCGGTACCGGCATGGCCTCTTTCGCCTATTTGCAGGACTTGCCTGTGGATTACCTAAAGGTGGATGGGCGCTTCGTGAGACGGCTTCTGGCCGATTCCGCCAGCTTCACAATGGTCAGGGCATTCCACGAGATTGCGAAATCGCTGGGCATCCAAACGGTGGGCGAGCGGGTGGAGGACGCGCAGACCGCGCGCGCACTCCGCGAAATGGGCATCGATTTTGCTCAGGGGTATTTTTTCGAGCGACCGCGCCGGCTGCGTGACCGCGAGGGCTTCCGCGCGCACTGGCGGCACGTGGCCACGTCCCTGCTTGATGACTAGGCGGACTTACGGCATGTTGGCGCCTGAGCCGGCCGTGGCGTTTGCACTGCGGGACCGGCGCCTGACCTGACTTGCCTGGAGGCACTTTGTACGCTCCCCCCGTTTCCACGGCGCCCGGCTCGCTGCTCGGCCCACAAGACGGTCCGCCGTTCACCGTCCAGAATCCGGATTCCGACCATCCTCTCGTACTGCTCTGCGACCATTCGAGCAACGCGGTACCGAGTGCGCTCGACAACCTCGGACTTGATTCCGACGCGTTGGCCCGACACATTGCTTACGACATCGGCGCCGACGCGGTCACACAGCGGGTTGCCGACGCGCTCGGCTTGTGCGCTGTCTACTGTCGTTATTCCCGTCTCGTGATCGACTGCAATCGTTACCTGGCTGACCCATCGTCTTTCCTGCCGGTCAGCGACGGCACAGTGGTTCCCGGGAACCAGAATTTGTCGGAGGCCGACAAACAGGCCCGCGTCGAGGCCATACGCGTGCCGTATCACCGTGCGGTGGCGGCGGCACTCAGTGGCCGCGAGGCCGACGGCGCGGCGGCGGGTCTCGTCGCGATCCATTCATTCACGCCGCGGATGGCGGGTTTCGAGCGGCCGTGGCACGTCGGTGTGCTCTGGGATCAGGACCCGCGGTTTGCCGAACCGCTTCTGCGCCATTTCGCGCTCGATGCGTCGCTTTGCGTCGGGGACAACGAGCCCTACTCAGGGCGCATGCCGGCCGATTACACCATCGATCACCACGGAGAGCGGCAGGGCCGTCCGTGCGTGTCGCTCGAAATCCGTCAGGACCTGTTGCTCGAAAGCCATCAACACGACGAATGGGCAGAGCGGGTGATCGACGGTCTGCGGGATCTGGTCAAGCGGCCGGAGCTCTACAAGAAACGGGGGAATGAGCATGGGGAGCGGCACCGCGCATAATGAAGAGCCGGCGTTCAGCGTCGGTATCGAAGAAGAGTATCTGCTGGTCGACGTCGAGACGCGCGATGTCTGCAGCGAGCCACCTGAAGAAATGCTGGCGCGTTGTGAGGCGCGCGCGCCGGGGCAGATCACACCCGAGTTCCTTCGAGCGCAGATCGAAGTGGGCACCAAAGTCTGCAACACCATCAGCGAGGCGCGCGAGGATTTGGCTCGGCTGCGCCGCTGCATCGTCACAACGGCCGAAGAGTACGGAATCGCCCCGATTGCTGCGTCGACCCACCCGATTGCGAACTGGCACCGGCAAAAACACACAGACCGTGATCGCTACCACGATCTGAATCGGGACATGCAAGCCTCGGCGCGACGCCTTTTGATCTGCGGCATGCACGTCCATGTGGGCCTGAACAGTGATGAACTGCGCATCGATCTGATGAATCAGTTCTCCTACTTTCTGCCGCACCTGCTTGCGCTCAGTTGCTCCTCGCCATTCTGGAGTGGCGGTGATACCGGCCTGAATTCGTATCGTCTGACCGTGTTTGACGGCATGCCGCGCACCCGATTGCCCGAGCGCTTTAACAGTTTTGGAGAGTGGGAGCGGCATGTGAACATGCTGATCGAAAGCGGGCTGATTCAGGATTCTTCAAAGATCTGGTGGGACGTTCGCCCAAGCTCGCGCTACCCGACCCTCGAAATGCGGATCACGGATGTGTGCACCCGCGTGGACGATGCGGCCTGTGTCGCCGCGCTGACCGTGTGTCTCATGAGTGCACTCTGGCGGCTGCGCAAGCAAAACATGCGCTGGCGCCAGTATTTGCCGATGCTGATTCAGGAAAACCGCTGGCGCGCCATGCGCTACGGGTGTGACGAAGGCCTGGTCGATTTCGGCCGCCGGCGCATCCTGCCTTACCGCGAGCTGCTCGACGAGATTCTGTCGATGGTCAAAGAGGACGCCAAACGGCTGAACTGTTCCGCGGAGGTCCGACATGCGCGGGAAATCCTGCGCCGTGGTAACAGCGCCAGACAGCAGCGGGAGCGCTATGCACGGTCGCGCGCGGAGGGTCGCAGTCACGACGAGGCGCTGCGCGATGTCGTCGACATGCTGATTGCCCACACGCGTCTGAATCTCTGACGCGCCCGGGCCCACTGGCCGCCGACCGCACCGGGCGTGCAGAATACGCTCTGCGACGCCTTCCCCCTCGCCCGTCAGGAGCGCACGACGTATGTCCAGTACTTTTCCCGTTAATGATTATTTCAAAGCGCACGGCCTGATCGACAAGGCGGGCTACGACGCCCTTTACGCGCGGTCCATCGAAGACAACGAGTCGTTCTGGGGCGAGCACGGCAAGCGACTTGACTGGTTCACGCCCTACACGAAGATCAAGGACGTGTCGTTCGCGCGCGACGACCTTCACATTCGCTGGTACGAGGACGGTGAGCTCAATGTCTGTTTCAACTGCGTGGACCGCCATCTGGCCACGCGCCGCGACGATATTGCGATTATCTGGGAGGGTGATGAGCCCGATACGCATCGCACGATCACATACGGTGAACTGCACGAACAAGTGAGTCGCTTCGCAAACGTCCTCAAAGCGCAGGGCGTTGGCAAGGGCGACCGCGTGACCATCTACATGCCGATGATTCCCGAGGCCGCCGTATCGATGCTCGCCTGCGCGCGTATTGGGGCAGTGCACTCGGTGGTGTTCGGCGGATTTTCCCCGGAAGCGCTGGCTGGTCGGATCAAGGACTGCGCATCCCGACTGGTGATCACAGCCGACGGCGGTCGGCGCGGTGGTCGTCCGGTGGCCCTCAAGGAAAATGTCGATGCCGCCGCCAGGCTCGACGGTGTGGATATGCTGGAAACGGTTCTGGTTGTCCGCCATACCGGTGAGGATACGGTCATGCAGGACGGGCGTGACGTGTGGTACCACGAGGCGGCCGCGACCGTAAGTGACGATTGTCCTGCAGAGAAGATGAACGCGGAGGACCCGCTATTTATTTTGTATACGTCGGGCTCCACCGGCACGCCGAAGGGTGTGCTGCACACCAGCGGCGGTTACCTCGTCTATGCGTCTTTGACGCACGAGTACATCTTCAACTACAAGCCGGGGGACATTTACTGGTGCACGGCGGATGTGGGCTGGGTCACCGGACACAGCTACATCGTTTACGGTCCGCTGGCCAATGGTGCCACCACCGTGATGTTCGAAGGCGTGCCCAACTATCCGGATGCCAGTCGTATCTGGCAGGTGTGCGACAAGCACAGCATTAGCGTGTGCTACACCGCACCGACGGCGATTCGTGCGCTGATGCAGGCGGGCGATGCACCCGTCAAGGCGACGTCTCGCGCGTCATTGCGTTTGCTGGGTACGGTCGGCGAGCCAATCAATCCTGAAGCGTGGACCTGGTACCACGAGGTGGTTGGCGAGGGACGCTGCCCAATTGTCGATACGTGGTGGCAGACCGAAACCGGAGCCGCGCTGATCACGCCCTTACCCGGGGCCACTACGCTTAAGCCGGGCTCGGCCACCCGGCCGTTTTTCGGCGTGCAGCCCGCGCTTGTCGACGGCGACGGCAATGAACTGTCGGGCGCGGCATCCGGCCAGCTGTCCCTGAGAACAAGGTTGCCGG
>JBCCMA010000183.1:0-5579 GCA_039026595.1 Pseudomonadota bacterium | reverse complement strand
ATTTCCAGCGCGCCGCAAAGATCGAGCCTGATTCGGTCGGCTATCGAGCCGCAGTAGGTCAAAGTCTGATCAACCTCGACAAGGACGCGGCCGGGATCCGGATTCTGGAGGAGTGTCTGGCGGCGGAGCCCGACAATACGCCTATCCGCAATCTGCTCGCCCGGGGCTACGTCGGCGTTGTGTACTCGGGATGGGTCCAGGATGACGACGGGCTCTTCTACGCGACCAAGCGAGCACACGTTGATCAGGGCCTCGAGACCATTCAAAAGGCCGAAGCACTTAACGTGGAGGATGTGGATACGCGCCGGCTCATTACCGAGAAGCGGGAGTTTCTTCAGTCAAATCTGAAGCGCCGTTTCCGCGGATCAATTTTTGCCGGAATCGCAGGCGGTCTGCTGTACACCGCGGTCAATACGCTGCTGTTTTTCATGGGGCCGCTGTATTTCGTTGCCTGCATGACGCCTCAATACGCGCTGAACGCGCGGATCTACGAGGGCGAAAAGACGTTCGATGAGACCATGAGTGGTTCCGGCCTTATCGGCGCGCTGATGGGTGCTGTTCTGCTACCTGTGATGATCGTGTTCAACGGATTGCGCAACTTCACCGGGGACAATCGGACGCGCACGCAGTGATCAGCGTGCGGTGCGGAAATGCAAAAAGCTTTTCAGCGTTGGAACGTTTAAGGACGTCGCTAGAATCACATCTGTTCTCGGGATGAACCCGACACAGACCAACGCAAACAAGGAGACCAGCCAGACAATTTGAACGGCGGTGATCACATCACCGCACACCGACAAGAAGCACTCGACCCTTGAAGGGTCAGCACGCCGCAACGCGCCGCGCTGATTCAAGCCATTGAGCCCCTTCGTTTTTCAGCTTCGTTCGGTGGGTTTGGGCCACGGCCCAGATGCCATCGAGCACCCCCTGGAAGACGTAAGGAGTCTCATCATGTCGAACGTAAACCTTCTCGCCGCCGCCCTTCTAGCTCTTGGTCTGACGCAGCAGACCGCCCACGCCCAGTCCGATGCTCCCGACCAGGAGATCGTGCAAGATGACAACGGTGAGGCCACTGATGGCACCGGCACCCGCGTCTGGCCCGATATCGCGGACCTCTTTGAACAACTCTTTACGCCAACGGAGGATCGATGACGGGGACGGCTAAACCCGACGGTAGTGTGGGCGCCGCGTCGTGCGGGTTGGATTTTGGTACGTCCAACTCAACGATCGGTGTGATCAGCGGCGGCAATCCGTCGCTGATCGCCCTCGAGGCGCACACGCCCATGATGCCGTCGGTCGTCTATTTTTCATCCACCGGTCTAACGCCGTCTTTCGGGATCAGTGCGCTTGAAGCCCACGGTGAAGACCAAAGCGGGAGATTGATCCGTAGCATCAAGTCGGTTCTCGGGTCATCGTTGATGACCGGCGGGGACGTGGCGGATGGCAGTGGAACAGACTACGTCACGATTCTCCGGCTTTTTCTCGGCGCGATGAAATCGCGTGCGGAGGAGGCCGTTGGCGGCGCACTTCGTCGCGCGGTGGTGGGACGCCCGGTCAGGTTCGTTGACAAGAGTGATCCTCGCGACCAGGCAGCTCAGGATGAGCTTGAGCGGTCATTGAAGCAGACCGGGTTCGACCACATTGAGTTCGAGTTTGAGCCTGTTGCCGCTGCACGGCATCTAGCGGTTGAAGACCCCCGCGCAGTGCGGATTCTCGTCATCGACGTCGGCGGAGGCACCACCGATTTCTCCATTATTCTGAACAAGCCCTCCAAATCGACTGGCGCGTCGGATTTCAGCGTATTGGCGACGGGTAGCGTGCATGAAGGCGGCAACGACGTTGATCAAGTCCTTGCTCTTGCCACCGTGGCACGGGACCTTGGCTATCGCGCAGCCCTGAATGATCCGGGACGAACCTTGCCGGACTACCCTTATCTTGACCTGACAAAATGGCACCGCATACCCCAAATTTACAAGCCCGCGATACGACGATCGCTCCTTGGATTTCGATGCGATGTACAGGATGTACGCCTTATTGACCGCATGCTCGATATCCTCGCGCGGCGCGCAGGCCACGCTTTGTTGGAAAAGGTGGAAAACGCGAAAATCGCGTTGGCAACTGCCCACAGTGTTGACGTGCACGTTGATGACCTGAAAGACCCGGTTTCGCGCACATTGAATACGCACGAACTTGGCGAGTGTTTCGAGAATGTCTTTGGTTCGGTGCGTGGCGTGCTTGCGGACGTCTTGAAACAGGCGCAATTAAAATCTACTCAGGTGGACACCGTGCTTCTGACCGGCGGTTCCTCTGCGCTGCGCGGCTGGGCGTCAATGATTGAAGGAGCTTTCCCCGGGGCACGACTGGTTCGCAACCAACCGTTTTCACGTGTTGGCTTGGGCCTGACTCTGCGTGCACGGGAAATCTTCGGGTGAGAATGGACGTCCGCTTTCTTGTGACACGTGACGTAGAGGATTTGCCTGACGACGGGGTCATTGTGATGGTTGATGGCACCGTTCCATCCTGGACCCCGCGCCGTCAGGACGCGCACTGGGATCATCACCGCCCCGGCGGCGCGATGGTGCAGATGGATGAAATGCCGCCCATTGCAGACGACACTGCGCTGATCGACTCGCTCGTGACCGGCGGGCCTGTAACGATTGTGACCCCACTGCTGGATGCTGACGCTTGTGTGGCGGCGGTTTGGTTGTTTCTGACCGGCCGTGATTTGCGCGCTGGCCCACAAAGAGCAGGGGACATTCTGCGGGCCGTCGCCTTTGACTGTGATCATCTTGGTGTTCCCGAGGAGCTCAGCGATCTGGGCAGTCTTGCGACCGGTATTGTCGCGTCGCTGAAAGTGGTTTCCCAAAAGCGGCGGCGTGCGGGACGCAGCCAGAGCGCATCAGACTGTTTTGAACATGCAGTCACTTGGCTGCTCGCAGCGGCCACCGGCCAAAGTCCGTGGCCTGGTCAGCACGGCGAGGCCTGTGAATATTGGGCTGGTCATGAAAAAGCGGTTGGGGCCCTGATACGAGAATCGCGTGTGTCGATCGTCAACGGCGCGTGCATTGTGGACGTGCGCACTCTGGATACATTTGTTGACGCACGCGCAGTCAACCGGGCCGCTGACGCGGTCTATGCCACCGCCCAAGAGGGCGCCTGTGAGGCCAAGCCCGAGATGGAGAAGATTGTGCTGACGGTGCGCGATATGCCGCTTTCCAAGCATGTTGAGCACCCCGGATTTCGATTCACCCTCGGGCAACGCTGTCGACCGCTCGATCCGTCCACCGTTGACTTCACACATCGCGGAGTTTGGCAGGCATTGTCTGAGGCTGAAGCGACCCGCTCGTCGGTATCCGTGGACGCGGTACGCGCGGCTTGGAATCGCCCGACGATCGAAAAACACCTCGGAATCAGTGTCTGGGGTGGTCGCGGACTCGTCGGGGGATCCGGCTGGACAAGTCCGTCGAGGTTGCTCCCCAACGAGGTGCTGGATGTCGTGTCCACTCACCTCGCGAACACCTCTGACCGAAATTCGGAAATGACCCTTTGCGAGACTGTAAGCGGTTAGACTCTTGAGAACGAATGAAAGTACGCCAGATACAAAGGTTGAAATCACCATGACGAAACAAGCCGACGTGACGCTTTTGCTTGGAAAAATGCGGGAAGGGGATCAGGCGGCCTCGAATGATCTCTTCAACGCCATTTATCCCCACCTGAAACGCCTCGCGGCCGCGCAGCGATATCGCTGGTCGGGCGATTACACCTTGTCCAGTACCGCACTGATTAATGAGGCGTATATGAAATTGGCCAACGCCAACGGCGACGACTGGAAGGATCGAGTCCACTTCTTCCGTGTCGCGTCACTCGCTATGCGCCAGATTCTGCAGAACTACCGGGCCAAGAAAACCACCGGCAAGCGGGGCAGCGGCATGGAAACGGAGGAGTATGACGATACGCGCGTCGCGGCCGTCGCGTCCGCCGAACGGATGGTCAGGGTGCAGGAAATTCTTGATGAGCTTAAGAGTCAAGATCCGCGATTGGTGGCCGTTTTCGAATGTCGGCGGGTCGGCGGGCTGTCGATCTCCGAGACGGCTGCCGAGCTGGATCTCTCTGAGTCCACCGTCAAGCGCGATTCCAAGTTTATCGAGGCGTGGATCAAAGACGCGCTAAAGGAAAGCGTGGTGGATGAGATTGACTGACGGTACGTTCCATCGCCCTCTAATCGGATTGATCAAATCGTCAGATAAATCGTCTGATCTGTAATAGAATACGCTTCAGAAAGCCTGTCTTTTTTTGGCTTTCTTGCTATTTTAAATGGTCAGGTCTGTGTTCACTTTATCCAGCCATCTCAACGACGGCGCACGCTCAAGCGGCGAGATCCGGCGCGCCGCCGGCGTCTCGCGTGACACCATCGCCCGGGCCTACAGCCGTGAGCGCGCCTCAATTATCCGACTGGGCCACGCCCGTGCCACCCGGTACGCAGTGCGAAAGACCCACCCCGGACTCAACACCGACACGTTCCCGGTTTTCCGGGTCGATGAGCGCGGGGCCCTACACGCCGACGGGCAGCTGATTACGCTGGCCGCCGATCAGTCGGCACTCATCCCCGCCGATATCTTGCTGGACGGACTGCCGCCGGAGATTGCGGATGCCGCACCTTCGGGTTTCCTCGGTCGGTCTTACGCGATGCGCCATGGCGACCTCGGGCTGCCAAAAAATCCGAGCGACTGGTCAGATCATCACATCTTGCTGGCGATCAGTCGGCGCGGCGAGGACCTGCCAGGTCATCTCATTGTGGGCGCCAAGTCGTTTGATCGATATCAGGCCCTTAAACATCAATCGGTCTCGACCCGCGACTTTGCCGTGCTCGCCGAAAAGGCGCTTGCCGGTGAGCACGCGGGCTCATCCGCCGGCGGTGAACAACCCAAATTCACCGCCTTCGTGGATGGCGTGCATCGGATAGTCAAATTTGCAACCGACGCTACCGACAACGGACGGCGCTGGCAGGATCTGCTGCTGCTGGAGCATCTGGCACTTGAAACATTAAGAGGCGCGGGCATCGCCGCCGCCGCAACAGCGATCGTAGACCTGCCGGGACTGCGCTGTCTGGTTGTTGATCGGTTCGATCGGATCGGTGAGCACGGTCGTCGGGGCGTGATGAGCCTGGCGGCGGCTGGCGCCGAGATCAATCGGAGCTGGTCGGACTCAGCTGTGGCACTGTACGAAAAAGGACGAATTGATCAAAACAGTGCCCGGCAGATCGCTTTCCTCGACGCCTACGGAGCATTAATCGCCAATACTGACCGTCACCCGTACAACGTACTATTGACCAATGACAATCAACAAACAGATTTAGCGCCGGCGTTTGATCAGCTGCCCATGGCCTACGCGCCGCCTGCAAGCGGGAATATTCGCAACATGGCGATCAATCGCCCTCGCCCATCTATTTCCACTCTTCCGGTCTGGGAAAAGGCAACGGCTCTGGCGCTTTCGTTCTGGCGCCAGGCCGGGGACCTGACCCTTAGCGCACCGATGTCGGCAATCGCAAGAGAGCATGTGCGGCAGCTAAGAGTCTAGAGTCT
>JBCCMA010000182.1:0-5592 GCA_039026595.1 Pseudomonadota bacterium | reverse complement strand
GGCCATCCTCCGCGGCATCGACCGCCCGCTGCCCATCAATGAACGCTTTAACGTTGTTCACGACAACATCGACGTTAATGACACCACGCTGTTTGAGCGCGAACCCGGCGCCATGCTCGAGGTCTTCTACCATGTGCAGCGGGACGAGCGAGTCAAAGGCGTGACCGCGCGGACCATTCGCGCGATCCGCCGCTGCCGCCATCTGATCGACGAAACCTTCCGCGCGGATCGCCGTAACAAGACGATGTTTCTGCGCATCATGGACGCGAGCGCCGGAGTTACTCACGAATTGCGCAGGATGAATCGTTACGGTGTCCTCGGAGCCTATATCCCGGCGTTCGAGCGCATTGTGGGGCGGATGCAGTACGACCTCTTTCACGCCTACACCGTCGACGCCCACACGCTATTCGTCGTTAGCAATCTACGACGATTCGCGTTGACACGGTTCAACGATGAACACCCGTACTGCTCGCAGATCATGCAGCGGCTCGACAAACCGCTGATCATTTATCTGGCGGGACTTTTCCATGACATTGCGAAGGGCCGTGGTGGCGATCACTCGGAACTCGGGTCGGTTGACGCGCAGGCGTTTTGCGACGCCCACGGCATGAGCGCCTACGACACGCGTCTGGTGTCGTGGCTAGTGCGCCATCACCTCGACCTGTCGATCACTGCCCAGAAAAAAGACATCAATGACCCCCAGGTTATCAACGACTTTGCGGCGCTCGTGGGTGACCAGATCCACCTCGACTACCTTTATCTTCTGACCGTGGCCGATGTTCGTGCGACCAACCCGAAGCTCTTCAATTCGTGGAAAGCGCAGTTGTTTGAAAACCTCTATCGACAAACCACGCGCGCGCTCGACCGCGGGTTGGCCAATCCGTTTAGTCGCAGCGAGCTGATCGCCGAGAACCGCGACGGCGCGCATCGCCTGCTGAGCGACGGGCATTTGGCGAACGCCGACTGGCAGCGAATCTGGCAGGACCTGGGCGATGAGTACTTCCTGCAACACGGGCCCCGCGAGGTGGTCTGGCACACCGAGCAACTCAGCCAGCGCGATGATCCCGAGGATGCGCTCGTCGCCCTTCGAAAAAGCGACATTCCCGGGTTAATTCTGGTTCTCTGGTACGCCCCACAATCCGAAGACGGCTTCGCGCGCGCCACTGCGATCCTGGACGAACTGGGGCTGAACATCGTGGACGCCCGCATTGCGAGCACAAGCAACGGGTTCAGCCTCGATACGTATCGAGTGCTGGACACACAGAATCCGGGCGAGGTCGATCCGCGCCGACTACGGCAGATTGAAGAGGCCTGTGCGCGGGCGCTTGCGGCCTCCCCGGCGCTGTCGCGGGCCGTACGACGAACACCCAGACAGGCGCGCATGTTCCGCACCCCAACCCAGCTTGAGTTTGTCGTGGATCTCACCCGGCAGCGAACCGTGATGGAGATGGTGGCAGCCGACCGCCCGGGACTTCTCAGCCACGTGGGCAGCGCCTTGCAGTCATGTCGCGTACAGCTGCGCGCCGCGAAGATTACAACGGTCGGTGAACGTGCTGAGAACGTGTTCTTCCTGTGCGACCAGCGGGACGGACCCTTGAGCGACGAGGCCTGCGCGCAGCTTGACGATGCCGTGCGCGCACGCATCGAGCGCGTCACCGCTTGATCGCGGCGAATCGTCACCGCACACTCTTCGCCCGTGAGTATCGACGACATAAAGAAAACCATCAGCGACGCGTTTGATGCACGCGTGGACCTCTCGCCGCAAAGCGCGCCGTCCGCCGTCTGCACCGCTGTCGCCCATGCGGTCGGCGAGATCGGCGCAGGCAGGCTGCGCATCGCGGAACCGGACGATGGCGGCTGGCGCGTGAACGAGTGGCTAAAAAAAGCCGTGCTGCTGTATTTTCGTTTACACGACAATCAGGTCATGCCCGGCGGCGCGCATTCCGGTTTCGACAAGGTGCCGCTGAAGTACGCCAACACCGACGCGCTGACCTTTGCGCGCAGCGGCGTGCGCGTGGTGCCGCCGGCCACGGTGCGCCACGGTGCGTACGTTGCGAGTGGCGCGGTGTTGATGCCGTCGTATATCAACATTGGCGCGTACGTGGGCGAGAACACGATGGTCGACACGTGGGCCACCGTCGGGTCCTGCGCGCAGATCGGTCGCAATGTGCACTTATCCGGCGGTGTTGGCATTGGGGGCGTTCTTGAACCGCTGCAGGCGGCGCCCACCATCATCGAAGACGATTGTTTCATCGGGGCGCGCTCCGAAGTGGTCGAAGGCGTCATTGTCGAGCGCGGCTCGGTCATTTCGATGGGCGTTTTCCTCGGCCAAAGCACCCGCATTTATGACCGGGAAAGTGGCGAGATCACCTACGGACGGGTTCCGGCCGGGTCGGTGGTGGTACCCGGATCGCTGCCGTCGGACGATGGCGCGTACAGCCTGGCATGTGCTGTCATCGTCAAACAGGTTGACGACAAAACACGGGCCAAGGTCAGCCTGAACGAACTGCTGCGACCGGATTGACCTCATGAGCGAGTCTATCAATCTGTACGGCCTCAAGAATTGCGACGGGTGTCGCAAGGCGCAGCGCGCGCTGGAAGGTCGCGGTCTGCGCGTGGTCCTGCGCGATATCCGCGACGCGGACAATGTGCGCCAAGTTATCGCATGGATTAAACAACAGCCCGACTGGACGCCATTTCTGAACAAGCGGTCGACCACGTGGCGGTCCCTGCCGGATGAACAAAAAGAACGACTGGATGCCTACCGCGCACAAAAGCTGATGCAGGCGCATCCAACGCTGATCAAGCGTCCTGTGCTTAGAATCGGCGATCACACGTTGGCCGGGTACCGCGACGATGAGGTCACCCGCGTCCTCTCACAGGCCTGACCCGATGAGCGCGCCGGACGCGACCGTCGAGTTTGCACGGACGCTGCTGCGTTGCCCGTCGGTCACGCCCGATGACGCCGGTTGTCAGGCATTGATTGCAGCGCGACTTGCGGCATGCGGATTTCGCGTTGCATCGATGCCCTTCGGCGACGTGGACAACCTGTTTGCCGTTCGGGGCCGCAGCGGGCCGATGCTGTGTTTTGCCGGTCACACGGATGTGGTCCCGACCGGACCCGAGGCTGACTGGACGCACCCCCCTTTTGCAGGCGTCATTGAGCACGGCGTGCTCCACGGACGCGGCGCGGTGGATATGAAGGGCGCCGTCGCAGCGATGGTCACGGCATGCGAGCGTTTTACAGCGCGCCTGCCCGACCATCCCGGGCGCCTCGCCTTTCTGATTACCAGTGACGAAGAGGGCCCCGCGATCGACGGCACGCAACGCGTGGTCGCGACGCTCAGGACGCGAGACGTCACACCCGATTTCTGTCTGATCGGGGAACCGAGCAGCGACACCGAACTGGGCGACCGAGTCCGCCACGGCCGACGCGGTTCATTAAACGGCACGCTCCACATTGAGGGTCAACAAGGCCACGTCGCCTACCCCCAGCTCGCGCACAACCCGATCCACGACGCGGTCGGGTTGCTGGATTCGCTCGCGCGTACTCAATGGGACGACGGCGATGGGGATTTCCCGCCAACGAGCTTCCAGGTCTCCAACATTGCCGCCGGCACCGGCGCGAACAATGTGATTCCAGGCACGCTCGAAGCCCGATTCAATTTCCGTTTTTCGAACGCCTTGAGCTCCGATCAGATTATCGAGCGCGTCGAGCAGGAGATTGCGCAGCGCGACCTGCCCGCCAAAGTGCACTGGCATCGCTCCGGCGAGCCTTTCTTAAGTCCGGCGGGCCGTCTGCGCGAGGCCACGCGGGCCAGTATCAAAGCCGTCACCGGTCGCAACGGACGGCTGTCCACCAGTGGTGGAACCTCCGACGGTCGCTTTATCTGCGGCTGGGCGGGTGAGGTAATCGAATTCGGGCTGGTCGGGCAGACGATTCACCAGACGAATGAGCGCGTCGCGGTCGCCGATCTGATCGCGCTGTCGCGCACTTACGAGGACCTGATCGGGCGCCTGCTCTTAGCGTAGACGGCGACGTCCTAGCGAAAGATCGCGGGGGAGCGCACCGCGCGAAACCCGTTGAACACCGCCCACAAGGTCAAGCCGACAAAGCAGATCAGCGTCCACGCCGGCATCGACAAACCGAGGAAGGTCCAGTCGATGCTCGCGCATTCGCCCGACCCTGTGAACACCCGTTGCAACACCTCGGTGAACGGAAACGCATTAATCATGTAATCCAACCCCGGACCGCAGGCAGGTACCTGATCGGGCGGCAATCCCTGCAGCCAGACGTGCCGCCACGCAACGCCGATGCCGGCCGCAGCCGCCAGCATCGTGACCACCGCGTAGACGCGCGCGCCCAGCCCCATCGGGTTGTGCAAGGCCGCGACCAAAAAGAACACGCCGGTGGCGATCATGGCCATACGTTGGAATTCACACAGCGGGCACGGCAGATAACCCTGCACGTATTGCGCAAAGAACGCGAAGCCCATCAGGCCGGCGCAGACTGCAAAGCCAAAAAAATTGCCCGTTCGGCGTGAAAAATTCATGCAGTTTATCCTCGCGCCGACGGCGCGTTGGTCTCGTTACTTACAGCGTGATCGTAGCATCGACAGGGTGTCGGACATACAGCGGCTGCGCCAGTTCCGGTGCGACATAACGGGCGAGCCCGCCGTCGAGCGCCGACAACAGATCGCGGGCCTCGGCCCATGTCGGTCGACCCTCAAACCACCCGGCAGCAGAAGGCAATGACACCCGATCGGACGCGCCACCCGCCACCACCAGCGGCCCGCCGGGGAGCGCCACTGCGTCGGGTTCAGTCACTTCCAGTTGCGCCGTCGGATTCGGCGCACGCGCGTCGTTAACCATATAGGGCCGCACGCAGACACTGCCGGCGCCGGCGTCCTGAATCAGGACCAGTTGTGTGCGCGGCGCAAGACCATGTGCGATTCGCGTGGCCAGCGCGTCAAGGTTATTCACCGCCACCACGCGGGCACCGAGGGCCAGCGCAAAGCCCTGCACCACGCTCGCGGCGACACGCACCCCGGTCAGCCCGCCGGGACCTTCACCGAACAAAAGAGTGTCGACCTGCGCAAGCTGTGCATTGGCCGCGCGGCACACGGCGTCCACGAGACCGAGGACGTGGCGAGCGTGCGCGCGGGGTTCATGGGATCGGCGCGTATACACGCGATCGGCGTGGCAAAGGGCGACCGAGCAAACCGGACCGGCGGTATCAATGGCGAGCTTCACGCGCCGGATCCAGGGCGAGTTTGTGCCAGAAAAGCGGTCGCCTGCTCAACATCATGCGTCACCGGCATGGGCGGCAGGCTCGCAAGAAAAACGCGGCCGTAGGCCTTGGCCGTTACCCGGGGGTCGCACAGAACGCAGACGCCCAAATCGTCGGGATCGCGAATCAGACGGCCTACGCCTTGCTTCAAGGTGATGACCGCCTCCGGAACCTGGGCGAAGCAGCCCGTGCCGTAGGTGGATTTGAGCATGCCAGGCTCGAAACAGGCCTGTCCGACAGTCGCGGCCTGCTGATCGCCCGCGACACCGAGGATCGGAACCTCACGCCCGAAGAGATCGGCG
>JBCCMA010000181.1:0-5677 GCA_039026595.1 Pseudomonadota bacterium | reverse complement strand
GCGCGCCGAAACCCGCAGTAAAAAAAGCGAACCAGCTGTCCCACGCCAGTCCGCCCGGATCGCGTTTGTGCACGTCTCGATACACCTCGGCAATGTTGGGCAGATCGGGAAAATTGGGATCACGTATTAACGCACCGTTGGCGTCGAGCACTCCAAAAGAGAACAGCGGCACGGCGCGCCCGTCCTTGACCATTGGTACAACGTCACGCAGATACGCCGTCGACGTCTGGAAATCGATGGTGGTGTCTCCCCGCATAAACGCAAGCCGCTTCCCGCCTCCACCGCGAATGCCAAAAATGGGCCGAACGTTGATGCCCAGAAGTTCCAGACCAAGCAGCGCCACGAGGTCGCTGGAGGTCGTGCCCTGGCTGGCATAGGTGAGTTTCTGTTTTGAAAGTTGTGTCAGATCGCGGGCATTTTTGATGCCGAGTTCCGGCGAAGCGTAGACCACGCCACCCGTGGGGTAGACCATTAAAACGGTCCACTGCGAATAGTCGTACCTGACGCGACTGTCACCCAGAAGAAATGGGAACTGAGTCGATGCGGACGTGCCGAGAAGCGTGAGGCCATTGGGGCGGGCCGACTGCGCATAGAGATTGGCGCCCTTTGTCGACCCACCGCCCGGCACATTCCTGACAACGATCTCCGGCGATCCCGGGAGATGCCGCGACAGGAACGGCGCATTGAATCGAGCCCACGTATCGGATCCGCCGCCGTCCTTAAAGGGAATCACCCAGGTGATCACCTTGCGCTCCATCTCCGCGTCGCTCTGCGCGACCGTGGTCGGGGGGTCTGCCGCACAGAGCAGAATCAAACCGATAAAGACCGACCGCAACAGGGAGGTGCGCTTCATGCCGAATGACCCGCATCACGCGAAGGTTCGCGCGGGAACTGGCAGCGGATACGGGTCCCGATTCCGCCGCTCCCCTGACCGATGACGAGTTCGCCTCTGTGTGCCTCGACGATCTCCTTAACAATGGCCAGACCAAGCCCCGTGCCGCGGGTGGTTTTGTCCAGACGACTGAATCGCTCAGTCACGCGCTGATATTGCTGCGGATCAATTCCTGGTCCTCGGTCGGCGATCTCCAAGAAAGAATGGTCCTCTGAAGCGCCGCTGCGCACCGATAAATGATTGTCCGCCCCGCCGTATTTTCTGGCGTTATCAAGAAGGTTGTCCAAACACTCTCCGATCAGGACTTCACTCCCTCGAATAGGTGCACTGTCGAGCTGCATGTCGACGGGGAGCGCGCCGTGGTTGCGGCGAAAAAGCGCGACACGCTCTTTTGCGATTTCGGACAAATCCACAACCGGAAAATTGCGTTTCGCCACTCGAATGGATTCCGCATACGTCAGATTCAAGAGTTGATCTGTGAGCCGAGAAATTCGCTCTGCGCTCGATTTAATCTTGCTCACCGCCACACGTTCACGTTCGCTTTCGGCACGTCGAAGCGCAAGTTCGGTCTGGGGGAGTAGCGCGGTAACGGGGGTGCGCAACTGATGTGCCGCGTTCTCGACAAAACGCTTTGTAAGTGACATCGATTCGCTGAGTCGAAGCAGAAGATCATTCAATGAGATCACCAGACCGCGGACCTCACTGGGTAGCTGCTCTGTCCTGATCGGTGATAGATCCTGTGGGCTGCGCCGCGCCACCGACGCCTCCAGACGCAGAAGTGGGCGCAGGCCGAGCGTCACCCCGACGGCGAGAAGTCCAGTGGTCAGCAGGACGACCCCTGCCGTGCGCACGCTGTCCTCAAATACGGTGTCCAATACAAACTGGCGTCGCTCGTGCAGCGTCTGGGCAACGAACGTGGTCATCCACCCGTTGTATTCGGGACGATCCACAAGACTGGAAACCGCGATGACGCGGACAGACTGATCCAGATAAGTGGCGTCATAGAAATCGATCTGGGACTCGAGTACCCGAATACCGTCCGGCGGCTCCGGAATATCTTCGTAGCCCATGATGAAGGCGCGGTCCGGTCCGACGACCTTGTAGTAAAGGTTGTCATTGGTGGTGATGCGAATGACTTCCAGCAAGTCATCGGTCAGGACGTCGCCACCGGAGCCCAGCGCGTGCTCGGAAATGCTGAGCGCGAGGGTTAAAAGAAGCTTGTCGAAAATGGCGGCCGACGTATCTCGAGTCTGGACGAACGCGCTGTACAGCGTCGCGGCCGACAAAAACAGTAGCGGCACCACCAGCCAGACCAGTAGTCGCGTGCGCAGCGATCTCATGCGCCGAACATCGCTATCTATCGCCGCGCCAGCGCGTAGCCCACGCCCCGACGAGTGATAATCCGAACGTTCGTATCGGCCAGTTTGCGTCGTAATCGGTGCACGTAGAGCTCGATGGACGAGGTGCCGGCGTCATCGTCATAGGAGAATACATGCTGCGCAATCTTCGTCTTGCTGATGACGCCGCCGTTTTGCCGGATCAGCGTTTCGAGCACCGCGCTTTCTCTGGGCGGTAGTTCGAGCATATTGCCCTTCAACATGAATGTCCGCTGCGCTTGGTCAAACGACAGGTCGCCGTGCGTGAGAAGGGGAGGTCGGCAGTCCTTGTCGCGGCGCAGCAGAGCACGCACACGGGCCTCGAATTCCATCAGATCGAACGGCTTGGTCAGATAATCATCCGCGCCGATATCCAGTCCGCGGACGCGATCTTCAATTTCGATCCTTGCGGACACAATTAAAACAGGTGTTGTGCACCCGCGACGTCGAAGGTCTTCGAGCGCCGATAACCCATCAATATCGGGCAAATTGAGATCGAGGACGACGATATCGTATTCCGCGCTCTGCAAGGCGCCTGTGAGCGGTCCACCGCGGGCAAATCGATCTGCTGCGATACCGAGATCAGAAAGCGACTGCTCCATGCAGTCCGCAATGTCGTCCTCGTCTTCGATAATCAGGCCGCGCATACGCTCCGATCCACATTGCGACGCCGGCAGTGCGGCCGCGGCGAGCTCTGCCGCCGGCCCCATGCCATGTTTTCGAAAGCTGGTTGAAAGTTTGGCGCAACTATACTGTGCGCGCAATTTCAGGACGTTTGGAACACGGTTGGGGGGATTCATGCGTAAGGGGATTTTGGCTTCATCAATTGGCGCCGCGTTGTTTGGTGTGGCACTGACAGGCGCGCCAATTGCGCAGGCGCAAACCGTAGAAGAGGTCGTGGTCACCGGATCAAATATCCGGGGCCGAGAGGACTTTGAAACACCATCGCCGGTACAGACGGTGGGTGAAGTGGAACTGGCCAACACCGGTACGGTGAAGCTGCAGGATCTTTTCAAAGGTCTAACCGTAAACTCGGGTTCGCAGACATCAAACCGACAGAACGCGCTGCAGGGCGTCTCGCAGTTCTCGCTTCGCGGCCTTGGTATTGGCTCAACGCTGACGCTTGTGAATGGCCGTCGAGGGGGGCTGTCGCCGGTCACCGATGACACCGGCCAGTTGTTCACTGATTCCAACCAGTTTCCGGTCAATATGATCGAGCGCATCGAAGTCCTTACCGATGGCGCGTCCGCCACCTACGGTTCGGAGGCCGTTGCGGGTGTTGTGAACATTATTACGCGTCGCAACTTTGAGGGTTTCGAATTGACCGGTGAGTTCCGCGACACCACGCACGACGCCACACAGCTTGGTGCCGCCTTTGGTGCCGGGTTTGACCAAGGGCATTTCTCTACCTTTGTCAGCTACTACGATCAGGGCGGTAATTTCCGCGGCGATTTCGATTTTATCCGCGAACGCGATGCGGCCAACGACGACGGTATCGGTGCTGTGTTCAGCTCTGGCACGGGCTCCCCGGGTCGCATCGATCTTGCGGTGCCCGACGGCATGGGCGGCTTTGAACGCGCGGATACGGCCAACAGTGTCACTCTCGCCGACCCGGATTGCGTGGCAGCGCAGGGTCATCTTCGCGGTGGTACGTCAAACTGCCGCTATCCGTTCATCGACCAGCGCCGACTCGTGGCCGAAGAAGAGCGCGTACAGATCTTTTCGCAGTTCGATTATGCGGCGTCGGACCGCCTGGACTTTTTTGCAGAACTTGGGTTTTCCCGCAATGAGATCACGGACGCCATTGGCGGCGCCGTGCTGCGCCGTACCACCACCGATGGTGGTTTTCTGGTCGCGGCCGACAACCCCTACAACTTCTTTGAGAACGTTGGCGGCGTCCTGACCTATATCGGACCGGAAGCGTGGGATCCGAATGTGAATGTGTCCACGCCGGTCATCGTGCGATCCCGACCGCTGGGACGTGCGTTTGACGGGGACAATGCGGCCGACATCACCACCATTTTCTCGAATCTACGATTCGTCGGGGGCTTCAATTTCGATATCAGTGACGCCTGGGGACTGAACTTCAGCTATACGTCGTCGACCAACGAATACACGCGCAATCAGCCGCGAGACTATGACGTTGACCTTTACCAGGCGGCGATCGACAACGGCACCTGGAACCCGTTCGGCACGGCGATTGCCAACCCAACGGGCGTGTCGCCGATTGACGGCACCTCGGTGTTCGGAAATACGACGGAGGCTTTGAACAGCTTCGCATTGTCCATTAACGACCGAGGTGAGGTGACGCAGGACGTCGCTGAGTTGATTCTGAGTGGTGAGACGGGCGTCGAACTTGGCAACGGAAATGTGGCCATGGCGGTTGGCGCTCAGTACCGCGATATGAGTTTTGAGAACATCCCCGACAGCCGCCGCCAGAACGGCACGAACGCACGAAACGAAATCGAAGGCATCGTCACCGGAACACAGGACGCGACTGCGTTGTTCGCCGAAGCCATCCTGCCCTTTTCCGAGCGCTTCGAAATGCAGCTTGCGCTGCGTTATGAGGACTACGGGGATCAGGGGGGCGACACGACCGACCCGAAAATTTCCGCGAAGTTTGATGTGACTGATTCGTTTGCCATTCGCGGGTCGTGGGGCACCTCGTTCCAGGCCCCGTCTATTCGACAGGTGGCCGGATCGGTGGGCAACGCCGGAGTGACCGACCCCTCCATCATGAGCAACGAGACCTTTAACGTCACCGTGTTCACCGAAGGGTCCGATGACCTCAAACCGCAATCGGCCTCCAACTTCAATCTCGGTTTCATTCTTCGCACTGAAGCCGGAATCGATTTGTCGTTCGATTACTGGACCTATAACTATGACGACCTGATTCTGCCGGGCGGTAGCGCCCAGTCCATCGTCGACGCGGTGTTTGCTGGAACGTTGCCCGACACGCGCGTACAGCGCGATCAATTCGGTCAGCTCAATGCGGTATTTACCGGGTTTTTGAACCGGGGCGATGCGGACGCGTCAGGCTTTGATATTGCCGCTCGCTACACGCCTGAGAACTGGGACTTCGCCGACGTCACGTTTGATGCCACTGCGACGGTGATCACCAAGTACGACTCGTCGGAGTTCGGCGACATCAAAGGCAGTCGCAACAATGGGAACGGCTTTGGTTCCACGCCGGACACCAAGATCAACCTCGGAGCGACCATCATCAAGGATGCGCATCGCGGCAATATCAGCATCCGACACATTTCGAGCTATACGGACGATCAGGCCGATGCGTCGGTCGACAGCCAGATCACCGTGGACGGGCGCTACGACTATACGTTGGTAAACGGACTGCCCGGCATCGGGGCGGATGTCCTCACGCTGTCGCTCGGAATCACCAATATATTCG
>JBCCMA010000180.1:0-5684 GCA_039026595.1 Pseudomonadota bacterium | reverse complement strand
GCGTGGGCGAAACGCTTGAGGAACGCGAAGCGGGCCAGACCGAGGCCACGGTCGGTCGGCAGTTGGATGCCATCGTCGAACGCTCTGGCGTAGCAGCACTGAAAGAGTCGATTCTGGCCTACGAGCCGGTGTGGGCCAATGGTACCGGCCAGACGGCGACGCCGGATCAGGCTCAGTCGGTGCATGCGTTCCTGAGGGCGCGAGTTAGGGCTAAAGATGCTATCATCGCCGGCTCGCTGCGCGTTCTTTACGGCGGCAGCGTGAAGGGTGACAACGCCGCCGAGCTGTTTGCGCAGCCGGATGTGGACGGCGGACTGGTGGGCGGCGCGTCCCTCGATCCGGTGTCATTCGCCCAAATCTGCGCGGCCGCGGGATAGCGGGAACAGCACACTGAATTAATGTCATCGTGGGACCGGGATGCCCGGCTGCGATTGCAGGTGACGAGTCATGTTGAATTCGATCATTATTTTTGTACATCTTTTCCTTGCGGCCGCGATCATCGGCTTGATTTTGCTGCAGCAGGGCAAAGGCGCCGATGCGGGTGCCGCATTTGGCGCGGGCGCATCGGGCACGGTGTTTGGCGCCAAGGGGTCCGCGTCTTTTCTGAGTCGGACCACGGCAATTCTCGCAACTGCGTTCTTCGGCACCAGTCTGACACTGGCGTATTTCCAGGGCGATCGCTCTCAGCCTACTGGCATCATGGAGCGGCTCTCGGAGACACCGGAGCTTGGCGAGTCCCTCGTGCCGCCCGTGGATGACGTGCAGAGCACACTTCCCGAGTTGCCCAGCGAATTGCCAGGCACGGAAGCGCCGGCCAGTGCGCCATCGAGCGACGCTGGCGATGATGAGGGTTAGTGAGTAGTTGGATTTCGACGCCGATGTGGTGGAATTGGTAGACACGCTGTCTTGAGGGGGCAGTGGCGAAAGCCGTGCCGGTTCGAGTCCGGCCATCGGCACCAAATTAATCGTCGAAATTGTCGTTTTTGCTGCGCTTGCAAACCATGAGACCTGTTTGTATAGTGCGCGCCTGCGGATGCGGGGTGGAGCAGTCTGGCAGCTCGTCGGGCTCATAACCCGAAGGTCGCAGGTTCGAATCCTGCCCCCGCTACCAATCTGGCCGTAAGCTGTGCGGCCTGCCAGTCAGCACAGCAGATCAAGCCCCCGCGTGGGGCTTTTTCGTTGGGTTGGACCGGATAGACGAGAGGCCGTCTGTCCATTTGCCGCGAAGCAGAGTGCTGTCTCTGGAGACGCACGTGACGGGGGCCCTCGGGGCCCTTTTTTTATGGAGATTTGATTGGCCGCACGCGAGCGGAAAATTCTGGCGATGCTCGAACCCAGTCTGTTGGATATGGGGTACGAGTTGATCGAGGTCGAGTACCACAGCGCACCGGGCGGAGGCACGTTGCGGCTGTACATCGACGCGGCGAACGGCATCGACATTGAGGACTGCGAGGCGGTGAGTCGGCAGGCCAGTGCGCTGCTCGATGTGGAAGACCCGATTGCGGGACAGTACAACCTAGAAGTCTCATCTCCAGGCGTGGATCGCGTGCTGCGAACGGCTGAGCATTTCGCCACTTTTCTGGGTGAACAGGCGGACGTGCGCTTGCGCCGACCACTGGACGGGCGACGAAAATTCACCGGCGTGATCACGGCGGTGGACGAGGACATTACGCTGACCGTGGACGGACAGTCCGTGCAGGTCGCGGTGGATCAGATTGAACGGGCGCGATTGGTGCCCGATTACGCCGAGTTGATGGCGGGCGCGGGTCGTGCCGGAGCCTCGGGTGACGTGAACTGAGTGCAGCGGGTAATCCGATGAACAAAGAGATATTGCTGGTCGCAGATGCGGTCTCTAACGAAAAAGGCGTCGAGCGCGAGATCATCTTCGAGGCGATAGAACTGGCGCTTGCGTCAGCGACGCGCAAGAAGCACGGCGAGGACATCGATGTCCGGGTGCAGATCGACCGCGAAACGGGCGAATATGAGACGTTCCGCCGCTGGCTTGTGTTTGCAGACGATTCGACCGAGCTGGAAACGCCGGACCGTGAACTGCGCATGCTCGACGCCGTGGATTACAACGAAGAGGTCCAGCCGGGCGAGTTCGTCGAAGAGCCAATGGAATCGGTTGAGTTCGGGCGCATTGCGGCGCAAACCGCCAAACAGGTTATTGTCCAGAAAGTCCGCGAGGCCGAGCGCGCCAAGATGGTGGAGCAGTACACGGGCCGTGAGGGCGAGTTACTTAGCGGCATCGTAAAACGTGTTGACCGAAATGGTGCCTACATCGACCTCGGCGGTAATGCCGAAGGGTTCATCCCTCGAGAAAATCTGATTCCGCGCGAGGCGGTCCGAACACAGGACCGGGTCAAGGCCATGCTTCGTGAGGTCCGTTCAGAACCGCGAGGCCCGCAGTTGTTTATGACGCGAACCTCGCCCGCATTTCTGATTGAACTGTTCCGGATTGAGGTGCCTGAAGTTGGCCAGGGTCTGATCGATATTCTTGGCGCCGCGCGCGACCCCGGCAATCGCGCCAAAATTGCCGTGCGCAGTAACGATAGCCGTATCGATCCGGTTGGCGCGTGTGTTGGCATGCGTGGATCACGCGTGCAGGCCGTGTCGAACGAACTGGCTGGCGAGCGCGTGGACATCATTCTCTACGATGAAAACCCTGCGCAGTTTGTGGTCAATGCCATGTCCCCGGCCGAAGTGCTTTCAATCGTGATGGACGAGGACAAACACAGCATGGACATTGCTGTGGAAGAAGAGCGACTGTCGCTCGCGATCGGCAAGGGCGGGCAGAACATCCGGCTTGCCAGCGAGCTCACAGGTTGGGAGCTCAACGTGATGAACGAGGCCGACGCGGTCGCCAAGAGCGAAACGGAAGCCCAGGAACTGGTCGAGTTGTTTACACGCCAGCTGGACGTGGACGAAGAGGTCGCGACGATTCTGGTGCAGGAGGGCTTCTCGAGCATCGAGGAGCTCGCGTATGTGCCAACGGGCGAGCTTGTCGCGATCGACGAGTTTGAAGAGCAGATGGTCAAGGAGCTTCGCAGCCGCGCGCGCGACGTTTTGCTCACACAGGCCATCGCCAACGAAGAGAAGCTCGATGGGGCGGAGCCGGCTCAGGACCTCCTCGATCTTGAGGACATGGACCGGAGTCTGGCTCTGGTACTGGCCAGCCGCGGTGTCGTGACCCGTGAGGATCTTGCCGAGCAAGCCATCGCCGATCTCGAGGACATCGACGGTCTCGACGAGGCGCGGGCGGCAAAGTTGATCATGGCGGCGCGGGCGCACTGGTTCGAAGACGAAACTGACGAAGCCGCGGCGACGGCGCAGGAAAGCGGAGCCTGATTCAGGGTCCGGATGGGGTACACGATGGCTGACACAACAGTCCGACAATTTGCAGATGTCCTGAAGATGACGCCGGAGCGGCTGCTCGCGCAATTTGAGCAAGCGGGTATCGATCTGGATGGCCCGGATGCCGTCATCACAGAAGCGAACAAGGTGAAGCTACTCAATCACCTGCGCGAATCGCACGGTCGCGATGCGGATGCCAGTGCCGCACCACCGGAAATAACGATCAAGCGACGCCAGCGTACGGATTTACGCTTGTCAGGTGGCCAGGGCCGCTCGCGCACCGTGAGCGTCGAGGTACGCAAAAAGCGCCGCTACGTTAATCGAGGGGTACTCGAAGAAAAAGCGCGCAAAGCGCAGAACGAGTTGGACAAGGCACGCGACACCGAGCGCGAACAGCGTGAGGCGGAGCAGCGCGCGCTCGATGAGAAACGTCAGGAGCTCGAGCGGGAAACCCGCGAGCGAGAGCAGGCAGAAGAACGCCGTCGTGCGGAAGAAGCCGAGCGCAAGGAGAAAGAGGCACAGGCCAAGGCCCGACGCGAGGCTGAAGAGGCCCGTCGCAAGCAGCAGGAAGCAGCCAACGCCGCGCGCAAAAAAGAGACTGATCGACGCGCGTCGACCAAGTACGGTCGCAAGGAACTGCACGTTGCCAGTTCCAAGAGCGGCCGTCGACGGAAGAAAAAACAGACTCGCCGACCTGTGGCCGTTCAGGGTGATTCAAAGCACGGTTTCGAGAAACCAACCGCGCCGGTGTCACGTGAGGTCACGCTGGGCGAGACCATCACCGTCGGAGATTTGGCTCAGCGCCTCGCGGTCAAGGCAAACGAGGTGATCAAATCACTCATGGGCATGGGCATGATGGTGACCATCAACCAGGTGCTCGACCAGGAAACCGCGCAGCTGGTGGTTGAGGAGATGGGGCACACCGTCAAGCTCCTGAATGAAAATGAACTAGAGGACGCGTTGATCGTTGAGCCGGAAGCAAGCGGCGATGCCGTAGGACGCGCGCCGGTGGTGACGGTCATGGGTCATGTTGACCACGGGAAGACCTCGCTTCTGGATTACATCCGTGAGAGCCGGGTCGCGTCCGGCGAAGCGGGGGGTATCACGCAGCACATCGGTGCTTACCGGGTGAACCACGACAAGGGCGTCATTACGTTCCTCGACACGCCGGGTCACGAGGCTTTCACCGCCATGCGTGCACGTGGTGCACAGGCGACCGATATCGTGATTCTGGTGGTGGCCGCCGACGACGGCGTCATGCCCCAAACCAAGGAAGCCATCGCGCACGCGAAGGCGGCTGAGGTGCCGGTGATCGTTGCGATCAACAAGATCGATCGGGAAAACGCCGACCCGGATCGGGTAAAGAACGAACTATCGGCCAACGACGTGATCCCGGAAGACTGGGGCGGTGACACACAAATGGTGCCGGTCTCGGCATTGACCGGGCAGGGCGTGGACGATCTGCTTGACGCGGTACTTCTGCAATCAGAGTTGCTGGAACTGACCGCTGTAGAAGATGGGCCGGCCGCCGGTGTGGTTCTGGAATCGTCGCTTGAGAAAGGGCGCGGTCCTGTGGCCACAGTGTTGGTTAGTCGCGGATCGCTTAACACCGGTGATATTTTGCTTGCGGGCGAGGAGTTCGGGCGTATTCGCGCCATGTTCGATGAGAAAGGCGAGGCGACACAGTCCGCCGGTCCGTCGACGCCCGTAGTGGTTTTGGGCTTGTCGGGTACGCCCAACGCCGGCGACGACATGCTGAGCGTTGAAAACGAGCGCAGGGCGCGCGAAGTCGCCGAGCACCGCAAGAGCAAGACCCGCGATCGCAAGATGGCGGAGCAGCAACTCTCCAAGATGGATGACCTCCGGGCCCAGATGGAGCGCGGTGAGCGCGACAGCGTGAACCTGTTGATCAAGTCTGATGTACAGGGTAGCGCCGAAGCGCTGCGTGAAGCGATGGTCAAGCTGTCGATGGACGAGATTGAGGTCAAGGTGATTCAGAGCGGCGTTGGCGGCATTACCGAGAACGACGTCAACCTCGCGGCGACGTCCAATGCTATTTTGCTCGGCTTCAATGTGCGCGCCGATGCAGCCGCTCGCAATGCGATCAAGGAGCACGGGGTTGACCTCCACTACTTCAGCGTCATCTACGAGGCGATCGACCAGGTCAAGCTCGCGATCAGCGGCTTCCTGAAGCCCGAGATCAAGGAACAGATCGTTGGTCTGGCCGAGGTGCGCGAGGTATTCCGCTCACCCAAGTTCGGCGATGTCGCCGGTTGCATGGTCTCGGCAGATTACGCTGCACATAACCTTCCGAGACCATGCAACCGGCG
>JBCCMA010000179.1:0-5930 GCA_039026595.1 Pseudomonadota bacterium | reverse complement strand
GTTCCGTAAGCCGCGCTGAGGCGATGCCCACGGTCAACGTGACCCTCAATATCGATGCGGACGCGTACCAGCGGCATTACCGCGGTGCCGTCCGCGAGGTGATCGCGATCGCCGACGACGGCCAGCGGCTACGGTTTCCGGCAAACATTCTGCGTGACGTGGTCACCCGGGACGGCGTGCACGGCCGGTTCGTGATTCGATTTGACGACACGGGCAAGTTCCTCGGCATCCGACGTGCTTGAGCGTCTGGATCCGCGCTGGCTGATCGTCGCGGGCGCCGCGCTGTTCTCCACCGGCGGCGGCGCCATCAAGGGCACCACACTCGGCGGGATGCAGGTCGCCTGCCTTCGCTCCGGCATCGCGTTTGTCGCGCTGATGCTGCTGGTGCCGGCGTGCCGCCGCGGGTGGCGTCCCGCCCTGGGTCTGGTCGGGGTGAGCTATGCGGCTACGCTGGTTCTTTTTGTGCAGGCCACCAAGCTCACCACGTCGGCCAACGCCATTTTCCTGCAGTCGACCGCGCCGCTCTTTCTGCTGTTTCTGGCACCGTGGTTACTCAAAGAACCCGTCCGCCGGTCCGATCTGGGTTTCATGCTGGCGATGTCCGCCGGTCTGATGGTGCTGATGGCCGGTGCTGGCGAACCCGCGAACACGGCACCGGATCCCACGCTGGGCAACACACTCGGTGCGCTGGCCGGCGTGACCTGGGCCCTCACTTTGCTCGGCCTGCGCGCCATGGCACGCGACGACAATGGACAATCCGCCACCACGGCGGCAGCCATCGGCAACCTGTTCGCGTTTCTGGGTTGTGCCGCCTTCACGTTTCCGCTCCCGGCCATCACCACCAGCGATGTGCTGTCGGTGTTCTATCTGGGCGTTGTCCAGATTGCGCTCGCCTACATTCTGGTGACGCGCGCGATGGCTCGCGTGACCGCACTGGAGGCGTCGCTGCTGATTCTCGTCGAGCCGGTTTTAAATCCAGTCTGGACCTGGTGGCTGCACGACGAATGGCCGGGGATTGCAGCGCTTTTAGCCGGTGCTTTGATTCTGGCGGCGACGGTGCACCGGACGCTCAGCCAGAGGCCCGCGCCGCCCGGCTGATCTGAACGCGCTCTAGAGTTGTGTGCGCAGCTCGATCAACTCAGGGAAAAATGAGGTTTCGAGCGCTTTTTTCAGAAAGCCGAGCCCCGACGATCCGCCCGTGCCGTGCTTCTCGCCGATGATCCGCCGCACCGTGGACAGGTGCTTGAAGCGCCACATCTGAAACGCATCCTCGATATCGACCAGCTTCTCGCCCAGTTCATAGAACTCGTAGAACTCATCGGGCGACTCGTAAACCTGCAACCACGCGGATTCCACCGACGCGTAACCCGGATAGGGCTGACTGACGTCGCGCTCCAGAACGTCTCCGGATACGGGCAGGCCGTGGGCGGCCATGCGACGGATGGCGATGTCGTAGAGCGACGGCGCGTGCAGCGTTTTCTCCAGCGCCGCGTGTGCACCAGGGTTGCTTCGGAATACCCGGATCACCTGTGCGTTCTTATTGCCGAGCAGGAATTCCATGGTGCGGTAATTGTAGGACTGGAAGCCGGAGGCATTCCCGAGGCTGTCGCGAAACTTGAGATAATCTACCGGCGTCAGCGTTGAGAGTACGTCCCAGGACTGCGTGAGCTGCCTGAGTATGGTCTTGATCCGCGA
Organism: Pseudomonadota bacterium; assembly: GCA_039026595.1. Lineage (GTDB taxonomy): Bacteria > Pseudomonadota > Gammaproteobacteria > Steroidobacterales > JBCCMA01 > JBCCMA01. Next base: position 4,235 of record JBCCMA010000179.1, on the reverse strand, counting down.
CATGACTTTGAACGCCTGACGCAGGTTGTCATCGCCCACCTCGCGCATGGCCGCACGCAGCTCGAAAGTGCACAGCTTGATCCACAGTTCACTGGCCTGATGAATGATGACGAAGAGCATCTCGTCATGCTCATCGGTCAGCATTTGTTGCGCGCCCAAAACCTGGCGCAGGTCGAGGTAGTCCGCGTACGCCATGTTGTTGCGGAACGTGGAGCGAATCCCGGCCTCCACCTCCCGGTAGTTGGTCGGTTTGTCCTTGCTGCTCACGTCGTCTGCTCCAGCACGCGTGCCAGACGTTGCCCGCACTCGTAAACATCGCTGTAGGAGTTGTACAGCGGCGCCGGCGCCAGACGAATTACGTCCGGCTCACGGAAATCGCAAATCACGCCGGCTGCAGAAAGACGGTCGAACACCGCGCGGTTGCCGCCCACCAGTCGAAGAGAAAGCTGACAGCCGCGTCGGGCGGGCTCAGCGGGCGTGATCAACCCAAGCGACACGCCGCGCACGTTCGCCACGACATCGCTGATGACATCATGCAGATATTGCGTGAGCTGCAGCGATTTCTCCCGCAGTGCCGTCATGCCCGCCTGATCAAACAGCGCGAGCGAGGCGGCCAGCGCCGCCATGCCGAGGACCGGCGCGTTACTCAGCTGCCAGCCTTCCGCGCCGGGCATGGGCGAGAACGTCGGCTCCATCAGAAAGCGTCTTTCCCGGTCATGCCCCCACCAGCCTCCGAACCGGGGCAAGTCCGCATTGGCGTGGCGCTCGTGGACAAACGCACCGCCCACGTTCCCGGGCCCGCCATTCAGGTATTTGTAGGTACACCACGCCGCAAAATCGACGCCCCAGTCGTGCAGCTGCAGCGGCACATTGCCCACCGCGTGTGCCAGGTCCACGCCCACGGGAATATCGCGGGCGTGCGCGGCGGCCGCGATTCTCGCCACGTCAAAAAACTGGCCGGTGAAATAGTGCACGCCGCCGAAGAACACAAGCGCGAGCTCATCCGCGTGTTTTTCGATCGCCGCAATGAAGTCGTCTTCCTCGATCACCGCCGCACCATCGCGGGGTCCGATCTCGATGATCGCGTGGGCCGGATCAAAACCGTGGTGACGCACCTGCGTTTCGAGCAGATAGCGGTCTGACGGGAACATCTTCGCTTCGCTCAGGATTCGGAAGCGCTTCTGCGTAGGCCGATAGAAAGAGACGAACAGCAGGTGCAGATTGGTCGTCAGTGAGTTCATACACACGACCTCGGCGTCTTTGGCGCCGACCAGCCGTGCAGAAGGTCCGGTCAGCCGCGTGTGGTAGTCCACCCACGGATGCGCCCCTTCGAAGTGCCCCTCGACGCCAAGCTGCGCCCAGTCGGTCAGCGCTGTATCCAGCTCATCGCGGATTGCGCGCGGCTGCAATCCCAGCGAGTTGCCGGCGAAATACAGCGTGCCGTCGTCGTGTAAGGCAGGAAAATGAAAGTGCTCGCGGTAGGCGCGCAACGGGTCTGAGGCATCGAGCTGCGCGGCTGACATCGCCGCGACGGGCGCGTTCATGCTGGGGGCTTGTTGCCCGGATGCAGCGCGCCACATTCACCGCAGGTGCGCGCGGCCTCGTCCGCCTGAAACGCCTTAAACAGCGGCGGCAGGTCATCCACGATGCTGGTCAGCAGCACTTCGGCGCGGTGCACGCGGGCATTGCATTCGAGACAGAACCACTCGAAACCGTCGACTGCACCCTCGGGGCGCTGGCGTTCGATCACAAGGCCCACCGTATTGGCCGGTCGCTGCGGCGAGTGACGAACGTGGGGCGGGAGGAGATAGATTTCGCCCTCCCGGATCGGCATATCCCGGGGGCCGTCTTCATCCATGATGCGCAGGTTCATATCCCCTTCGATCTGGTAGAAGAACTCTTCGGTGGGATCATCGTGGTAATCAAGGCGCGCGTTCGGGCCGCCGACGACGGTCACCATGAAGTCGGTGTCCGCCCAGACCTGCTGATTGCCAACGGGCGGCTTCAACAAGTGCCGGTGCTCCTCGATCCAGCGCATGAAATTAAGCGGTGCGGTGTAAGCCATGGCGGCAGTTTACCGCAGCTTTGCGAGTGCGCCAGCCAGTCGGTCGACGCCGGTCCTGAGGACGTCGTCAGCCGCGGCGCCAGATAGCCGGATGGAACGGTCGTCGCCGAAGGCCGCTCCGGGCACCACGGCGATATGCGCCTCGTCCAGCAAGTACTCACATAACGCCACGCTTCCATCAACGATCTGATCGCCTGCGCGGCGCCCGTAAAAAGCCTGCACATTCGGGAAAATATAAAACGCGCCCGCGGGAACGTTGGTCTGTACGTCCGGGACATCGGCCAGCATCGAACAGAGCAGGTCGCGCCTTCGCCGATAGGCCGCACACATCACCCTGGTCGGTTCGCGATCGCCGGTCAGTGCGGTCACCGCGGCAATCTGGCTGAACGCATTCGCCCCGGAGGTAAACTGGCCCTGCACCTTGGCCACGGCCTTGGCGATGGCGGGAGGCGCGGCGAGGTACCCCAGTCGCCAGCCGGTCATGGCAAACCCTTTCGAGAACCCGTTGACCGTGATCACGCGCTCGGCCATGCCGTCGAGACTTGCGAGCGACACGTGCCTGGACTCAAACACGATGTGCTCGTAGATCTCGTCGCACACCACCATCACATTGGGGTGCGCGCGCACGATCTCCGCAATTTCAAGCAACTCCCCGCGCTCGTAGACCGCCCCGGTGGGGTTGGAGGGTGTATTCAGAAAGACCAGTCGCGTCTTGTCGGTTATCGCCGCGCGGAGTTGATCGGCCGTCACCTTGTAATCCGCGTCAATGTCCGCGTTCACCGTGACCGGGTGCGCGCCGGTGAATCGGATCATCTCGAGATACGACACCCAGTACGGCGCCAGCAAGATCGCCTCATCGCCGGCTTGCAACAGGGCAAGGCAGACGTTCATCAACGACTGCTTCGCGCCGGTCGACACCACCACCTGCGCCGGATCAACATCGATCCCGTTCTCGTGCCGGAGCTTCTGTGCAATGGCCTCGCGAAGCGGCGCGACGCCGGCCACCGGTGTGTATTTGGTGTGCCCGTCGGCAAGCGCACGCGTCGCCGCCGCCTTGATGTGTTCCGGCGTGTCGAAATCCGGCTCACCGATCGCAAGAGAGATCACATCCGCGCCCTGTTCGCGCAGCGCACGCGCACGCTGGGCCATGCGAAGCGTCGCCGCTTCGTGCATCGACGTCACGCGATCCGATAATCGACCTAACAAAAGTGCATCCCCGATTTGTGCCCGCCCGTGGCGAGCAAACTGGCCAGAAACGCGCCGTAGGTCGCGCTGCCGGTGACCGCGCCCGGCAAGGCGGGGTTGTAGCGCCGCGTGTGGACATGGAACCCACCGGCGCTCAGCACATCCACCTCAACGATGTGGGCGTGATCGAGCTTGTGCGCGAACAAACGCGCACCGGTGTTGGCCGGGCCGAGCTTCGACGCGGCCAGCGCCAGACAAGTCATCGTGTTGACATTGTTGGGCGCGAGCGGTGCGAGCGCCTCGACGGAACCGTCGAACAAAAGGCACGGCGCGTCGTCATCGGCGTCGGCCCGATAGGCGGCCAGGCGTTCCGCCGGCTCGCCGTTCAAGCGCAGCGAATCAGCGTGGAAGCGCATCGCAACGTTCAGTTGCTGAACGCTCCCGATGCGGTCCATCCGTGCCACATCATTGACGCCCCACGCGGCGCCGGCCGGCAGATACAGCGCGTGGGACACCGCCGCGTTGCGCAGCGCACCCGCCACGCTGGCATCCGCCAGCGCCGTGATCGATGCCACGTAAAGATCCGCGCTTTCAAGTATGCGTTCACCAAATTGCGTGACCAGGCTGGGATGCGCCACCTCCACGACAACATCCACGCCTTCGCCGTCAAGCGCAGGCCAGACCTGATCGAACGCCCCGGAGGCTTTGCGCACCTGCTGCAGCGCCGGGTGATCAAACGCGCGGTCCGACCGGTTGTAGACAAACGCCAGGTCGTGGTCGGCTGCATCGCGCAGCTCGGTTGCCAGATACTGCCCAACGGAACCGAATCCAATCAGACCAACTCGTCGTGGCGACATTTTACTGGTGGTGCTCCTGGGACAGACCGAGCGCGGACAGGGTCGCGTGACCCAGCGTCGTGCCAGCCCGCGCAAGGTCGAGTATCACATCAAAATGGTGACGACCGGCAATTTCCAACGGACTGACG
>JBCCMA010000178.1:0-5984 GCA_039026595.1 Pseudomonadota bacterium | reverse complement strand
GTGGGCATTGAGATGGGTCGCGTAGGTGAGCGACTCACGCTTGAATTCCGACGGCTCCCGTTCACCGTACGCCACCGTGACCGGGCCTCGGCACGCCGCTGGCCATCGAGCCGGGCTGAGCGCCACGCTCTCATCCTCTGTAATGCCGGCTACGTCGTTCACATACGACCGTATCACCGCCTGCAGGTTGTAGACGCCGCTGACCAGAACCGCGCCGTGGATCAGATCATGCGTGTCTGAGGACCCATCCGCCGCGATGACCATGGCCGCAAGATGGGCGCCGGCCGAGCTCCCGGCGATAACAAACCGGGAACAATCCAGACCGTAGTCTTCCGCGTTGGCATAAAGAAACGCGACTGCCGCCCGAACCTCGGCGACGATCTGTGTGAGCGACGCCGCGGGTGCCAGTGTGTATCCGACAGCCGCCAGCGCGCCGCCCGCCGCCAATACGTGCGCACCGGCAAACGCAGACTCCCGTCGACTGAGTTGCTGCCAGAAGCCCCCGTGCACGTAGATCAGCAGTGGCGCGGCGCGGTCGGTGCGCGGACGCAGCAGGTCTAGTGCCACGCTGTCGGCGTAGGGAATCACCTCGTCGAGGTAGCCGTCTTGCGCCGCCAACGCGCGACTCTTGGCGGAAAGATCGGCGTACCGGTTCAATTCATCGTCGAGGCTGTCCACCCACCGACTCGGCGACAACTCCGCGTCGAGGTCCTCGCGGGTCATGGCGCGCGCCTCGCCGGTCACCGTATCGGTCCACTCCAGCATCAAGTGTCGATCTCGAAGCGGTCCGCGTCTTTGTAGAACGGCAAGCGTTCCCGGAAGGCCGTCATGACCGCGCGGTCGAGCACGACCGGCAGCGCGCCGGTGGTGTCACCCGCGGCCAGCAGCGCCTCGCCGTCCGGGCCGTGCGCCACGCTGGCGCCCGGGTAACGGCGGTCATTCTCATCGCGGCCGACTCTGTTCACGCCGACAACAAAGCACTGGTTCTCGATGGCGCGGGCCTGCAACAGTACGCGCCACGCGTTGATGCGCGGCGCTGGCCAATTCGCGACAAAAATCATGAGATCGCAGCCCTCGGCGTGGCGGTGCCAGACCGGGAAGCGAAGGTCGTAGCAGACCTGCGGCGCAATCCGCCAGCCGCGGAAGTGAAAGACGGACCGTTGGTCGCCCGATTGATACGCGCGGTGCTCGCCCGCCAGCGCAAAAAGATGGCGCTTGTCGTAGGTGTCGAGATGGCCGTCCGGGTGGGCGAACACGAATCGATTCACGTAGCCATTGCCGTCGCGCATCGCCAGCGAACCGCACACGGCCGCCTCGCGCTCGCGCGCGACGCCCTGCATCCACGACACGCTGGGGCCGTCCATGGACTCGGCCACCAATTCGGGCGACATCGTAAAGCCGGTGGCGAACATCTCGGGGAGCACCAGCAGATCACAGGGCGCTGTCTCGGCGATCAGTGCATCGAATCGCGCCCGATTTGCAGCCGGGTCGTGCCAATCCAGAGCACTCTGCAGCAGCACCGTTCGCAACGTGTTCATCACGACGCGCTCAGACCGTCGCCTGGGAGCGGAACACGTCCTCGTCCAGTTCACCCTCCCACTTGGCCACCGCGACCGACACAGCCGCATCGCCGGTCACGTTCACCACCGTGCGCATCATGTCGAGGATGCGATCGAACGGCAGGATGAACCCGATGATCAGCGCCGTGCTCGCCCCGTCGATCCCGATCACCGACAGAACGGTGGCCAGTAAAAACAGGCTGGCCGATGGAATCCCGGCCGCACCGATCGATACCAGCGTCACGGTGACGGCCACGACGAGGTAGTCGCCCGGTCCGATCGAAACACCGAATACCTGAGCAGCAAACATCGCGACGATACCTAAGTAGAGCGCCGTGCCATCCATATTGATGGTGGCACCTAACGGCAGAACGGACGACGCCACGGTGCGCCCCACGCCCAGATTGTTCTGCACACACGTCATGGTGACGGGCAGTGTCGCCGAGCTGGACGCGGTCGAGTAGGCAATCGCCTGCGCATCGAAAATGCCGCGGAAAAACCGGATGGCCGGCAAACGCAGGAGCCCGGAGATCAAGCCGCCGTGCACAAGCACGATGTGCAAAATACAGCCGCCGTACACAATGGCCGCCAGCTTCGCGAGGTTGGCCAGCGCCGCGGGACCCAGAGTACCGGCGGCGTAGGCCACCAACGCAAACACACCGTAAGGCGCCAGCTCCATCACCATGTGCGCAATCCTGAGCATGACCTCAGCGGCCGAGTCGAACACGCGCGCGACGGGCTGGCCTTTTTCGCCAGCCAGAATCACCGCCACACCAAACAGGATAGAGAAGAGAATGATCGCCAGTACATCCCCGCTGGCGAGTGCCGCGATGGGGTTCGTAGGAACAATGCCGATAAGCCGCTCGGTCAGCGGCATGGCGTCCTTGATGGGTCCGGGCTCGGCGGTCGACACATCGACACCCTCGCCCGGACTGAACACCGTGCCCAGCAGCAGTCCGATACTGATCGCCAACGCCGTGGTGAGCATATAAATACTGATGGTCTTCAAACCGAGCGAGCCGAGGCGCTTCGGGTCACCCATCGCCACCACACCCGATATCAGAGTGGTCAGGATGAGCGGCACCACCAGCATCTTGATCAGCCGAATGAACACATCGCCCAGCCATTTGGTCAGGCCGACGGCGTCGGGCAGCGCAAAGCCGACGATGGCCCCCACCACCAGAGCCACGAATACGCGCCCCCACAGCGGCACGCCCCGGTGGGCGCCGAGCCAGTAGACCGCGCCGAATGTCGCCAGCGTCAGCAGCACGTAGATCACTGAACTCGCAGCCAATTGTGTTCCCCGTGAAAACCAGCGTGCATCGTAGTGTGCCGCCGTTGGGATTGCATCCCCTGCCAGCCTTACGCCCTTCGCGATGACCGCGACCCGCAGGCAGCGCTATAGTGTGCGGCCCTTCAAGGATTGCCGAGGACCTCGCCATGTCGCTGCGTACAGCCCTGTTCGCTTTGTTGACCCTGTTGTTGATCGCCCCGCTGTCGCGGGCCCAGGCGGACGACCAAGCCGAAACGACCCCCGGCTTTAATGAAGCCACGTTCAAAGGCCTGGCGATGCGCTCGATTGGTCCGGCCATGAGCTCAGGCCGTATCTCCGACATCGTGATCCATCCCGACAATCCGCGGCACTGGTATGTCGCCGTGGGCAGCGGCGGCATTTTCGAGACAACCAACGGCGGCACCACGTGGTCGCCCATTTTTGAGAACGAATCGTCGTACTCGATCGGTTGCATCACGCTGGATCCGAACAACCCGAGCACGATCTGGGTCGGCAGCGGTGAGAACATCAGCGGTCGCCACACCGGTTACGGAGATGGGGTCTATCGCAGCCTCGACGGCGGCAAGACCTGGACAAACATGGGCCTTGCAGCCTCCGAACGCATCGGCATGATCCGGGTCGACCCCCGTGACAGCGATGTGGTGTATGTCGCCGCGCAGGGTCCGCTGTGGTCAGGCGGCGGCGAGCGCGGTCTCTATAAAACGGTGGACGGCGGCAAGAGCTGGAAGAACATTCTGAGCGCGGGCGAATACACCGGCGTGGGCGAGGTACATCTGGACCCTCGCAACCCGGATGTGCTCTACGCCAACACCTGGCAACGGCAGCGCAGCGTGGCCGCATTGGTGGACGGCGGTCCGGAAAGTGCAATCCACAAGTCAACGGACGGCGGAGAGACATGGCGGAAACTGACCACCGGTCTGCCCGATGAGGTCATGGGCAAGGTTGGCCTCGCGATTTCACCGCAAAACCCGGATGTCGTATACGCCCAGATTGAACTGTCGCAACGCGAGGGCGGCTTCTACCGATCCATCAACGGCGGCGCGTCGTGGGAAAAACGCAGCGACTACATTGCCGGCGGCACCGGACCGCATTACTACACCGAAATTTTTGCAAGTCCGCACCATTTTGATCACATCTATCAGATGGATGTCTGGATGCATGTGTCGACCGACGGCGGCAAGACGTTTGTAAAAACCGATTACAACGACAAGCACTCGGATCACCATGCTCTGGCCTTTGACCCCAGTAATCCGCGCTACCTGCTCGCAGGCACAGACGGCGGTGTGTACGAGACGTTCGACGGGGGCGACACGTGGCGTTACGCGGCGAACCTTCCGGTGACGCAGTTCTACAAGGTCGCCGTCGATTACGATACGCCCTTTTATAATGTGTACGGCGGTACACAGGACAATCAGAGTCAGGGCGGTCCGTCGCGCACCGATAACGTACTCGGCATTCGCAATTCCGACTGGTTCGTGACGCTGGGCGGCGACGGACATCAATCCGCCGTAGACCCGACCAACCCCAACATCGTTTACGCCGAGTGGCAGCAGGGCAACCTGACGCGCTACGACCGCGCGACCGGCGAGTCGGTGTACATCCAGCCACAACCAGGGGCGGACGAGCCGTCCGATCGTTTTAACTGGGATGCGCCCATCCTGATCAGTGCGCACGACCCCAAACGGCTGTATTTCGCAAGCCAGCGGGTGTGGCGCAGCGACGACCGCGGCGACTCGTGGACTGCCCTGTCCGGTGATTTGTCCAAGGCACAAAATCGATTCGAGATGCCGATGATGGGCCGCGTCTGGAGCTACGACGCACCGTGGGATCTGTACGCGATGTCGCAGTTCGGCACGATCACATCGCTGGCGGAATCGCCCGTGAATGAGAAGATCCTGTACGCAGGCACGGACGACGGCGTGGTTCAGGTGTCCGAAGACGGTGGCAAGAACTGGCGTCGAATTACGTCGCTGCCCGGTTTGCCGGATGCCTTTTTCGTCAACGACATCAAGGCCGACCTGTTCGACGCCGACACCGTGTATGTGGCGGTCGACCAACACAAGATCGGTGATTTTCGACCGTTCCTTCTGAAAAGCACCGACCGAGGCCGCACCTGGCAGAACATGGCGGGCGATTTGCCGGAACGCCACCTCGTCTGGCGCGTCGTTCAGGACCATGAAAAACCGACGCTGTTTTTCGCTGGCACGGAGTTCGGCGTCTACTTCACGGTCAACGCGGGCCAGAACTGGGTCAAGCTCGCGGGCGGCGTGCCGACCATTCCCTTCCGCGATCTGGTCATCCAGAAGCGCGAGAGCGACCTGGTCGGCGCCACCTTCGGTCGCGGGTTCTACATCCTCGACGACTACTCGCCCCTTCGAAACCTGACCGAGGCGGATCTCAAAAAAACCTCGGTCCTGTTCGAGCCGCGTGACGCCCACTGGTATATCCCGAAGCGGCCGTTCGGATGCGCCGCGCCCGGCTGCAAGGCCAGCATGGGCAGCCAGCTTTACATCGCTGACAACCCGCCATTTGGGGCGGTCCTCACGTATTACCTCGCCGACGATATCCGCACCTCAAAGGACGCGCGGCGCAAGCGTGAAAAAGCCCTCGAGAAATCAAACGCGGACACACCGGCACCGTCGTGGGACACGCTGTCTGCCGAGGCCACGGAGGACGAGCCCGCGGTCGTGCTCACCGTGCGCAACAGCAAAAACGAGCTGGTTCGACGCGTGGAGGGCCCCGCGAAGTCTGGATTCCAGCGCGTCGCGTGGGACCTGCGTTATCCGGATGCGAGCCCATGGTCAGAGCCCGGTGCTCGGCCGCCGTGGCGCCCACCTGCGGCGGGCGTGATGGCGCCCCCCGGCACCTACACGGTAACGCTGGCCATCCGTCGGGACGGCAAGTTGGGCCCCGAATCCAAACCCCAGTCCTTTGACGTGGTTTCTATCCGCGAGGCCACGCTCGAAGGGCCGACGCAGAAGGCGCGCTTCGAATTTGCCCAAGCGGTTGAGGCGATGACCGCGAAGGCGGCGGGGGACAGCCGGACGGTTGGCGAACTCATCGAGGCCGTTGAGAAGCTTAAGGACGTGTTGAAACGCACCTTGAGCGAGCCGGCCCTGTATCAGGAAGCC
>JBCCMA010000177.1:0-6106 GCA_039026595.1 Pseudomonadota bacterium | reverse complement strand
CGACGGGTGGGGCGCGGTCAAAATCAGGTGTCGCGTCCGGTCGACCAGCGCGCCCTTTTTCTGGGCGTAGCTTCCCCACAGCAAAAACACCAGATGCTCGCGTTCGCGGTTCAATATCTCGATCGCCTTGTCGGTAAAGGTCTCCCAGCCTTTGCGCTGGTGAGACCCTGCTTTTCGCGCCTCCACGGTCAGGACCGCATTGAGGAGAAACACTCCTTGTTGCGCCCATCCGACCAGATGACCGTGGTCCGGTGGGGGCGCACCGACATCTGTTTCCAGTTCCTTGAAGATATTAACGAGCGAAGGGGGAATGCGTTGACCGGGCGTGACCGAAAAACTGAGGCCATGCGCTTGATTCGGTCCGTGATACGGGTCCTGTCCAATGATGACCACTCGCACCGACTCCAGCGGCGTCAGATTAAAGCTGGTGAAGATCTGACTGCCGGGCGGGTAGATCACGCGGCCCTGTTTCTTCTGATCCTGAAGAAAGTCGCGGAGCTCTGCCATGTATGGCTTTTGCAATTCCGGACCGAGATGTTCGAGCCATTGGCCCGTCAACGCGCCGGGCTTAGCCATTTGAGATGTTCAGCGAACCGTGCGCTGCCTTCACACTGCGCAGGACGCTTCCCACGTCGTCGTCCACATCGTCGTGGTGCAGCGATCCCGTTGCGTTTCGGCCGAGCTCGGCCGCATTCGCCTCGTCGGTATCGATGTGCATTTCCAGCGCATAGCTGTCCTTGACCCGCACGAGCACATCACCGAAGACAAGATCGCGCGGCCCGCCCACGATCGCGACGGACACTTCGTCTTTGTCGGATACATCAAACGCGGTGGCGTCGTCAGGGTGCATGTGTATATGTCGTCTGGCGCAGATCAGTCCTTCGCTCAAGTGCACGGTACCTGCCGGCCCCTCGAGCGTGATGGGGGCGGAGCCTCTCACGTTTCCGGAGTCACGAACGGGCGCGTCCACACCTAGGCTGAACTCATCGGTTCGGGATATCTCCACCTGATCCACTGAGCGCAGCGGGCCGAGCAAGCGGACTCCGTTGATGCGGTCCCGTGGACCAATCAGATTGACGCGCTCCTCGCACGCGTACTGGCCGGGCTGGGACAGCGGGCGCCAGTTTGTGGGTGTCGCATCGTCACCAAACAGCGCCTTGAATGTGCCCTCCGTCAGGTGGCAGTGGCGACCGCTCACGGCGATCGGGATCGCTTTGGGCGCGGGGGCCGAGCACTTGGCCACGATCCGGGCCGTCTCCCGCGCAATCATCCGCTCTTCGTTGGTTTTCGCTACGACGGCCACCACCCGAGAGCGTTCTGTGGTGATGCGGGCACACGGTGACTCGTCGCTGACGCGGGCGTCGCGGTTTCGGTCCTCGTTCAGGAATAACCCGAGGAACTCCAATCGCTGCAGAATGCGCCCGCGCATGGTGGCGCTGTTCTCGCCGATTCCGCCTGTGAAGACAATGCCGTCGACGCCCCCCATGGCCGCGGCATAGGCGCCGATGTACTTGCGAGCACGATGTGCGAACACATTGATCGCCAGGCGGGCGCGGTCATTTCCGGCGGCGGCCGCCGCCTCGATTTCGCGCAGATCGTTTCCGACACCGGACAGCCCGGCCAGCCCACTTCGCTGGTTAAGGAGGGCGTCCAGCTCGTCAGCCGTAAACGCCCCGCTGCGCATCAGCGCGAGAAGAACGCCCGCGTCGATGTCGCCGGATCGGCTGCCCATCACAAGGCCTTCGAGGGGGGTATGGCCCATGCTCGTTTCGGCAGATCGCCCGAACTCCACAGCGCAGGCGCTGGCGCCGTTGCCCAGGTGAAGCGTGATCAGCCGCAGCTCATTGGCGGGTCTCTGCAGATAGTCCGATGCCACACCTGCCACGTACTGGTGCGAGATGCCGTGAAAACCGAAGCGTCGGATGCCGTGCGCCTCCGCCACGTCATGGTCGATGGCATAGGTGGTCGCGCGACGTGGCATCGTCGAGTGAAAGGCTGTGTCGAAAACGGCCACGTGGGGCACGTCGGGATGCAGTTCACGCGCGGCATGGATGGCTGCGAGGCTGTAGGGGTTGTGCATCGGTGCATCCGGGATGCGCGCTTCTATGGCCGCGAGCACGTCGTCGTTGACGACACTTGGCGTCGTGCAGTCGGCGCCACCGTGCACCACGCGGTGACCCACGGCATCAATGGTGTGTTCACCCAGTTCATCAAAAACTGACTGGATGGCCGCCTCGTGGGTGGTCGCGCCGTCCGTCCCACCGGCGGACAGTCGTTCGCGCTTGCCGGACAACACAGCGTGTTCGTTGCGGTCGAACAGGGCGTACTTGACGCTGGATGAGCCGCAGTTGATCACAAGCACATTCATGGGCGGTCCTCATCAGACTGAAAATCCAGTGCGCGGACGTGCGCCGGGCGATGGTAGTGGGTTTGCGCACCAGCGTCATCGCCGCGCCGAGGTTGTATACTCCACCGCAACCGGCCAGCGCGCCACCCTCACCCATTAGCTGGAGACCGTTGTCCATGCTTACGCGCCGTCATTTCACCTTCGCCGCTGCCGCTGCGGCCGTGACCACGTCACTGCCGGGCTGTGGTGGAAACACCGCAACGGGCAAGGAGCACCGCATCCTGATGCTGGGTCGCGAGCGAGCGGACCTGCCCAGTCCAAATGTGTTCGACCCGTTGATTCTTCGCGCCGCCCCCGGCGATCGGGTGACGTTTGTGCCGTCCAAGCCAGGGCATGCGTCGGCCTCGGTGCCCGGAATGATCCCGCCGACAGCGGAGCACTGGAACGGGGAACTAAATGTTGCCCTGACCGTGACGCTGACCGAGCCGGGCGTCTATGGCTACATCTGCGTTCCGCACTACCACATGGGTATGGTGGGCGTGATCGTGGTGGGCGATAACCTCGACAATCTGGCCGAAGCCCGGACCGTCTCTCATCCTGCCACCGCCAACGGCGTCTTCAATCAGATCTTCGATCAGTTAACGGCGTAGCGTCGGGGCTAGCGCACGAGCGCTGCAACCCGCTCCGGCCGTTCCTCATGCGGCAGAAAACGTGTTTTCGCGATGCGATGGAAGGCCTCGGTGGCAGGGGCGCGCTCAGCCATGTCAGCGCCAAGTGAGACCGGAAACGTCGGATCGTCCTCGCCCCATATCCAGGTGATCGGCGCACGGATGTTGGCGTGCACCTCGTCCAGCCGGTCGACGTCTGAAAAATTCAGTCCACGCAGATAGGCAATCAGGCCCCGCGCGCGAACAGGGTCGTCGAGCCAATAGTCGCAAAAAAGCTTCTGAAATTCGCCGTCGATATGATCCGGATTGTGAAAACAGCCGCCAAATCCGAGCCGTGAGTGGCGAAAGGCCCGCGTGGACATCAACGCGCGTTGCACTGTCGTGAAGCCAGGCGCACCGCAGATGGCCTGATAGAAGGGTATAAATGGTGGCCGGTGAAACGGAATTTCGGTGTTTAGCAAAAACAGTCGCTCGATTCGCGCCGGCTGCCGTGCGGCCATAAGTCGGGCGATGGTGGCGCCCGTGTTGTGGGCCAGAATCGAGAAGCGATCCACCCCGAGCCGGTCCATGGTGTCCAGCGCCCGGGTCGCATGGTCATCAAAGCCCATGCCTGCGCCCTTCGGCACCGGGTGCCCGTCGAGCCCGAGGGCATCCAGCGCAACGCAACGGAAGCGTTGCGACAGGTCCGGAAGCAGGTGTCGGAAACTGGCGCTGTGAAACGGCCAGCCGTGCAGCAGCAAAAGCGCTGGGCCAGACCCGCTCACGGCGGGTTTCCGGGCCGTCACGATCACGAATCGATCCAAACAGTGAGGTACATGGTGGCATCTTAACGGGTGTCGCCCACGCAGGGTTTTTCCGGGAGAGCAGCATGCTTCGAGTCGTTTTCACAGTTGTGCTGTCAGGGCTTGTCCTGGCCGCATGGCCGCTCCTTGCCGCGGCGGATAGCCCGGACACGGTGCGGCCCGCCGTCGATTTTTCGGGGGTCCAGACGAATCTGGCGGGCGCGCCGACGCGCATTCTGACGCTTGGGACGTGGCATCTCGCACAGCTCGAGGACGACGTATTCCCGATCGAGCGCCTCTCGCCATTGCTTGATCGGCTTGAAGTATTCGCACCCGACATTATCGCCATCGAGAGCATGCCCGGGCGCGCCTGCGACGAGTTGCGTCGCTATGACGCGATCTATCCGGACGTGTGGGATCGCTATTGCTTCTCGCCCGACCCAGCGTTGGCGAGCCTCGCGATGACGCAGCCCGAGGCTGAGGTGGCATTGTGGAAAATGCTGAATGAGAAACCCGAAGCGTGGCGAGACGGGCAGCGGCGGCGACTGGCGACGTTGTTCTGGGCGACGGGCAACCCCTACTCGGCGGCCGTCCAGTGGCGCAGTTTGATGGCGGACGAGCGCCGCGTCGGCGATGGTGTAAACGAGGCGCTCGTTGCGTTGTTTGACACGCGTACCGCGACGCGCGGTGAAGCGAATACGCTTGGTGCTGCTCTGGCCGCGCGCCTTGGCCACGATCAGATTTTTCCGATGGACGATCACACGGCCGACCTGATTAACCTGCGCGCGCCGCAAGATCCTTATGCGGTGCTGGGGGAGCACGTCTGGAGCAATATGCCCGAGGCGTCCGAAGCAAACTATGCGGCGGGTACGGCGCTGCTCGAGGAAGACGGTCGCGTGTTGGACGCATACCGGCACCTCAACAGCGCCCGTTCGCAGGCGCTCACCATTGATGCCGACTTCGGGGCGGCGGCGGCGCACAACGCGATCACGCGTCAGTACGTGTCATGGTGGCAGACGCGCGGGCTCAGAATGGCCGCCAATGTGATCGAGGCCGCGGCACACCGGCCAGGTGCGACGGTTCTGGTGATTGTCGGGGCGTCACACAAAGACTACTTCGACGCCTACCTGGACCAGATGCACGATATTGAGCTGGTCTCGATCGATGAGGTGCTGTGACCTGAAATCGCGGCGGCGTACTCGTCGATCCGCTAGACTGCCGTTTTGGCCGGCGGACCGTCATGCACTTCGAGCACACCGAGAAAGTTAAAGCGTTACTGGCCGACGTTCAGGCGTTCATGTCGGCGCATATCTATCCGAACGAGGCCACGTTTGCTCAGCAGGTGGCGACAGCGGATTCGCGTTGGGCGACGCCGCCTGTGTTGAACGAGCTTCGCGAAAAAGCCCGTGCGTCCGGTTTGTGGAATCTTTTTCTCCCTGAAAGCGAGTACGGGGCTGGGCTCACGAATCTGGAGTACGCACCGCTTGCCGAGGAGATGGGCCGCTCCGTGTTTTTCGCGCCCTCGGTGTTTAATTGCAACGCGCCGGACACGGGCAATATGGAAGTGCTCGCGCGCTACGGCACGCCTGAACAGAAAAAACATTGGCTGGAGCCCTTGCTCAACGCCGAGATCCGTTCTGCGTTCGCGATGACCGAGCCGCAGGTGGCCTCGTCGGACGCGCGCAATATTGAGTGTTCCATCGCGCGAGACGGCGATGAGTACGTGATCAACGGACGCAAATGGTGGACCTCGAACGCGATGAATGAGGACTGCGCGGTGTTCATCCTGATGGGCAAGACCGACCCGGACGCGGCATCGTATCGCCAGCAGTCAATGATTCTTGTGGAAGCTGATCGGCCTGGTATTGATGTCCAGCGGCATCTGCCGGTCTTCGGTTTTGACGATGCGCCAGAGGGTCACGCCGAGATCGTGTTTGACAACGTGCGCGTGCCCGCGGGCAATCTGATTCTCGGAGAGGGGCGCGGTTTTGAAATCGCGCAGGGGAGGCTGGGTCCTGGACGGATCCATCACTGCATGCGCCTGATCGGTATGGCTGAGAGAGCGCTTGAACTGCTCTGCCAGCGCGTGCTGACCCGGACCGCGTTCGGCGGCCCGATCGCCGAGCAGAGCATCTGGCAGGAACGTATCGCCGATGCGCGTCTCAAACTTGAAATGACGCGCCTGCTAACCCTCAAGGCGGCCTACATGATGGACACGGTCGGCAACAAAGTGGCGCGCGCGGAAATTGCCATGATCAAGGTCGCGGCGCCGATCAATGCGCTTGCGATCATCGACCAGGCGATTCAGG
>JBCCMA010000176.1:0-6354 GCA_039026595.1 Pseudomonadota bacterium | reverse complement strand
GCAACGAACACGGTTGAGCGCTTGTACGGGCTGCGCTTCTTGTTGATGTGAAAGCAAGTTTCAAGCCATGGCGAATCAACACCGTAAGCGCCTGATTGCAGGCGATGGGACCAGATGAAACTGATTCCACTGTAAAAATTCCCGGCGCTCTGCCCGCTGGGTTTGACCGATGCTTATGCGACGCCCGTCACATTTCAACCTGCGCTGCCAGGATCGACCCTCGTTAAAATTTATGGCGGAGGGGAGCAATAAAAACCACAAGAGCGACCCAGTATATGGCAACGATCAGCATTGGCATGCCGGTGTACAACGGTGAGCGGTTTCTAGCGCCCGCCCTCGACGCCGTGCTCGCGCAAACCTACGGCGACTTTGAGCTGTTGATCGGCGACAACGGCTCCACCGACGACACCGAAGTCATTTGCCGCGACTATGCCGCGCGCGATGCGCGCATTCGATATCACCGCCACCCGCAGAACATCGGAGCGGCGGCAAACTACAACGACCTGTTCGCGCGCGCGACCGCACCCTACTTCCGTTGGAACAACGCCGACGATCTGGTCGACCCGACGCTGCACGAGAAGTGTCTCGCCGCGCTCAAGCGCCACCCGGACGCGGTACTCGCCGCCGGCACGACCGTCCTTATTAACGAAGACGGCGCCACGCTGCGCTTTTATAACGACGACCTTCACATCACAGACCGCCGACCCAGTGATCGCTACCGACGCTTCCTGCGCCAGGTGGGGTTGACCAACGTTCTGTACGGGCTCATGCGCCGTGAGAATCTCGTTAACACGGAACTGATGGGCGATGGATCGCTCCCTTCCGCTGACACGATTCTGATGGCCGATCTGCTGTTTCAGGGCACGTTCGTCATGCTGGACGAACCGTTGTTTTATCGGCGAATGCACGATGACAGCAACAGCGCCGATCGCGATGACCAGGACTGGCAGGAGCACTTCTGGAGCGCCGGTCGTCGCGATCTCAATCGGCCGGAATGGCGACGCATGTTCGCCTATCGCCGCGCGATCGCGCGGCGTGCCCTCCCCGTGCGCGAAAAACTGTCGGCCTACCGCACCCTTCTGAGGCTGGTCTGGAGTTATCGCTCCGACCTCGGCCGGGAAGTGGTCAATCCCAGTTACTGAGGCGCGCTCAAGATGACCATCACCAAAGGCCCCACGCCCATGCGCGTGCTCGTCACGGGACACAAAGGCTACATCGGTACCGTGCTGGTCCCGATGCTCCGTGCGCGCGGTCACGCGGTGCTTGGCATCGACAGCGACCTGTACCGGAACAGCACCTATGGCCACGCGCCCGACCTCGTCGACGAGCGGATCAAGGACGTTCGCGATATCGAAAAAGAAGATCTGGACGGGGTGGACGCCATCGTCAGCCTCGCCGCGTTGTCCAACGATGTGCTCGGTGATTTCAATCCTGACCTGACCTATCAGATCAACCATCAGGCGTCTGTTCGACTGGCCGAGCTGGCCGTCGAGCTTGGGATTCGTCGTTACGTGTTTGCGTCTTCGTGCAGCCTGTATGGCGCAGCGGGCGATGACGTCCTCACCGAGGACGCGTCCTTTCACCCCGTCACGCCCTACGCCCGTTCCAAGGTGATGGTCGAGCAGGATGTCAGCCGCATGGCGAACGATGGCTTCAGCCCCACGTTTATGCGCAATGCGACGGCCTATGGCGTCTCGCCGCGCATGCGGTTTGATGTGGTGCTCAATAATTTATCGGCGTGGGCGTACACCACCGGTCAGGTCCGGATGAAAAGCGACGGCACGCCGTGGCGGCCGGTGGTCCACATCGAGGACATCTCCCGCGCTGTGATCGCTGCGCTCGAAGCCCCGCGCGAGACCGTGCACAACATGGCGATCAATGTCGGGCGCAACGACGAGAACTATCAGGTGCGTCAGCTTGCGCAGATCGTGCACGACACCATTCCCGATTCCGAGATTACCTTCGCGGGCAATGCCAGCCCGGACCTTCGCAACTACCGCGTCAACTTTGACCGCTACCGCGCACTGTTTCCGGCGCATCCACTTTCATGGACCGCCCGCGAGGGCGCCCGCGCCATCCTCGATGCGTATATCAAAACCGGTCTGAATCGCGACGACTATGAGGGCGACCGCTACAAGCGCATCGCGCAGCTCAAGTCACTGGTCGCAAGCCGTCAACTCGACTCGACGCTCCGCTGGGCGTCCTGACGCGCGGTTTTACGATGCACATAGTCGACACGGCTTTGGCCCAACGCGCCGCTTCGGGAAACCCGATCAGGGTCGGTCTGATCGGAGCGGGCTACAGCGCGCGACGGATCGCCTACCAAATTGAACAGAGCGTACCAGGCCTACGCGTGGTCGCGATCGCCAATCGCACTCTGGAACACGCTCGTGGTGCGTTCGCGTTTGCCGGCGTCTCAGCGCCGCGGACGGTTTTGCGACAGGCCGAAGCAAAATGTGCCATCGCGGTCGGCGCGCAGTTCATCACCGATGTCGCAGAGTTGGTGACAGCGTCAGACTACATCGATGTGGTGGTCGAGGCGACGGGCTCTGTCGGGTTTGGCGCCCGCGTAACGCTTGATGCGATAGACAACGGCAAGCACGTCGTCGCGATGAACGTGGAGATGGATGCCACCATCGGGCCGTTGCTCGCGCACCGCGCCCGCGCGCGCGGCGTGATCTACACCAACAGCGATGGCGATGAACCGGGCGTGGCGATGAATCTCCTGCGCCATGTTCGCTCACTGGGCCTGACGCCTGTGGTCGCGGGCAATCTTAAGGGGTTTTTCGATCCGTACCGCACGCCCGATACCCAACGCGCGTTCGCCGAGGCGCACGGCCAGAAGCCGCAGACGGCCGCGCATTTTGCAGACGGGACCAAGCTCGCCATGGAATTGGCCGTGCTGGCCAACGCAACGGGCCTGTCCGTTGGGCGGCGGGGCATGTTCGGACCATCGCTTGCCCACGTTAATGACGCCGCCGAATTTTATGCGCGGCGGCCCACCGGCGAAGGCATCGTCGATTTCCTGGTTGGCGCTGCGCCGGGTAACGGCGTCTTTGTTCTGGCGCGCACTGACGACCCCATGCGGCAGGCCTACCTGCGGTATCTGAAGCAAGGGGACGGGCCGCTTTATACGTTTTACACGCCGTTCCATCTTCCGCAGCTGGACGTACCCAATACCATCGCGCGCGCCGCCCTTTTCGACGACGCCGCAGTCAGCCCGGCAGGTGCGCCCGTCTGCGATGCCATCGCCGTAGCAAAGAAAGACCTCGCGGTTGGCGACGTACTCGACGGTCTGGGCGGCCACTGCGCGTACGGGCTACTTGAAGACTACGCACTGAGCGCACGAGACGCCTGCCTCCCCATCGGATTATCCGAGGGCTGCCGAGTGATCCGGCCCGTGGCCAAAGATCAACTCATCACATGCGCCGATGTCGTGATTCCGCAGGGCCGTGAAATCGACGCTCTGCGTACCGAGCAAAACACGCTGTTTGGTTTCGCGACAGCCGATCGGCCGCGCGCAATGGGAGGTCTGGCATGAAAACGGTGCTGTTTTGTGGCGGCTTCGGCACACGGTTGCGCGATTACAGCGATCGACTGCCGAAGCCGCTGGTCAGCGTTGGCAACCGCCCCATCCTGTGGAATCTGATGAAATACTACGCGTTCCACGGTCATCGTGACTTCGTGTTGTGTCTGGGCTATCGCGGCGATCTGATCAAGCGCTTCTTCCTGTCCTACGACGAGTGCTTGTCTACCGATTTCATCATGACGCCGACGCACGATCGTCGCGAGCGCAAGGTGGAGTTGCTGGGACCGGATATCTCTGACTGGACCATTACCTTTCGCGATACCGGCCTGCATAACAACATTGCCGAGCGGTTAATGGCCGTGCGCGAGGAGGTTCGCGAGGAAGAGATGTTCCTCGCCAACTACAGCGACGCGCTGACGGACTTGCCGCTTAACGATCTGATCGAACGATTCAAAAACAGCGACGCGGTCGCCACCTTTGTGTCCGTGCGGCCATCAAACGGCCTGTCCAAGATCGAAACCGACGCAGACGGCACGGTCACCGGAATCGACTATTTAAGCGATTCGGTGCTGATCAACGGCGGCTTCTTTGTATTTCGAAACGCCATTTTTGACTACATCAAGCGCGGCGACGAACTGGTCGAGGCGCCATTCCGTCGGCTTATCCGCGAGCGCAAGTTGCTCACCTACCGCTACGACGGCTTCTGGCGCGCGATGGACACCTTCAAAGACAAGAAAAAATACGATGACATGTACGAGTCCGGCGAGCGTCCGTGGGAAGTGTGGGCGAGCGCTGAAGGACCGAACCCATGTTGACGCTGCCGCTGGTCGAACGCCCCGAGATCAGGCGTGTGCTCTGCCTCGGTGCACACTGCGACGATATCGAGATCGCCATGGGCGGCACGTTGGCGGCGTTTGCAGCCCAGCGCCCGGACGTTGAGTTTCGACTTTGCGTTCTGAGCAGCGATGAGGTCCGTGCCGCCGAATCGCGCCGCGCATTGGCTCAACTCATGGGCGATCACCCGAACTGGCATCTGGAGATTGAGTGCTTTCGCAACGGCCATTTCCCTTGGCACGGGTCGAACATCAAGACGCACGTCGAGACTTACAAAAATTTCGAACCTGACCTCGTGTTCACAACCTGCCGTGACGATCATCACCAGGATCACAGAACATTGAGCGAACTGACCGCAAATACGTTTCGCGATCATCTGATCCTGGAGTACGAGATCCTCAAATACGACGGCGATCTGGGAAATCCGAACGTGTTCTTTCCACTTTCAGACAAACAACTGACCTCCAAGATCGACATGCTGATGGCGAGCTTCCCGAGCCAGCAGCATCGGCAGTGGTTTACGCGCGGCACCTTTGAAGCCATGGCGAGGGTTCGGGGGGTTCAGTCTGCAAGCCCAACCGGCTTTGCGGAGGCGTTCTACAGTCGGAAACTCACCCTCGCATGACTCGCCACGTTGCTATATTCGGCCATTACGGCAACGGCAATCTGGGCGACGAGGCCATTACGGAAGCGGCCATTCAAAGCGCGCGGCGTCTTTTGAATGCCTCACGCATTACGCTGTTTTCCGTTGTGCCGGAGGACTCCGCCCAACGGCACGGTCTGGATGCCCACGCCATCCGTCCCCCCGCGCGTTTTGTTCCGCGCGGCACACCCAACAAGATGCCGCCAACGGCGCCAAAAAGCGCGTCGACGCTGGCCGCGCCGTCAGGGGTCAAAGCCTCGGTCAGACGCCTGCCTTTGATACGGGGCACGCTGGATGCACTGGAGTCGGCACGTGCACTTCCCGGTGATATGACTGACCAGCGCGCGTTCCGGCGCGCAGCGCGTGCCGCGCTTGAGGATGTCGATCTGCTGATCATTGCCGGATCCAATCAGTTTCTCGACAACTTTGGCGGCACATGGGGTTTCCCATTCACCCTCTTGAACTGGACCGAGCTCTGCAATCAGACCGGGACGGTATGCGTGTTTTTAAGTGTTGGCGCCGGGCCCATCACCAAACCCCTGAGTCGTCTGATGGTGCGTCGCGCGATCGCGAAGAGTCATTTTCATTCCTATCGCGACCGACGATCCCTCGAACTCATTGAAGGCACGTCCGCCCGGCTTGGCGGTGAGGTGTGTCCAGACCTTGCCTGCAACCTGGATTTTCCAGATCGACCTCTCGATTACGAGACACCGCAGTGGACCGTCGCCATCAATCCAATGCCTGTGTATGGCGACTACTGGTACGTCCAGGACCCGACTCGCTACCGCCGTTACCTCGCAACGCTTGCCACGCTGGCGGAGTACGCCGGCTCGCTCGGCCATCGGGTTTTGCTTTTTCCGACGCAGACACGCGATATGGACGCCATCCACGACCTCGCCGTGCTGCTGGATGAACGCAAGAAAATTGGCGCCAGCCAAATCGACGTGGCGTCGCCGCGCACAACCCAGGACCTGATGGCGGTGATTCAATCTGCCCATGTGATCGTGCCGACGCGCTTTCACGGTACGATCCTCGGACTGCTGGCCCAACGACTGGTGCTCAGCGTGTGCTATCAGGACAAGGCGCGCGATGCGATGATTGAAGCGGGACAGGGCGCGTTTGCGCACATGCTGGACACAATGGACAGCCGCGACCTTTGTACGGGTCTGGACAATCTGTTCGCCGCAAAAGATATCGCCCTGGAGCGCATTGCCCGCCAGACGCAGCAGGACCGCGCCGCGGTGAATGCTCAATACACGCACATCGCCCGGCAACTTGACCGATGGATCGCGTCGACGCGTTAGTCATTGGCGCGGGTGTGGTGGGCCTTGCGACCGCCAGAGCACTG
>JBCCMA010000175.1:0-6364 GCA_039026595.1 Pseudomonadota bacterium | reverse complement strand
GCCGCGGATGACATTGCGGCGCCGTTAAGTGCCGCGGCGAGCGTGCGCGCCTCATCCCGATGCTGATTCAATAAATGGAAGGCCATTCGCTGAGCCGACTTCGGGCCCACCCCCGGCAGGCAACGCAGCGCGTCGATCAGCGCCATCAATCGCGGCGAGAACAAATCGCTCACAGGGAGGTTCTCAGAACGGCAGGTTCATGCCTGCCGAAAGTCCGGACAATTCGCTTTGGGTCATTTCATTGACGCGGCGCACGGCGTCATTGCAGGCGGCGGCAATCAGATCTTCCAGCATGTCCTTATCATCGCCGGCAAGCGACTCATCGATGCTGACGCCTCGCACCTCATGCTTGCCGTTCATCGTGATCTTGACCATGCCGCCACCGGACTCCCCGGTCACCTCTTTCTTGGCCAACTCTTCCTGGGCCTGCGCCATCTGCTCCTGCATCTTCTTGGCCTGCTTAAGAAGCTTGCCCATTCCGCCTTTCATCGTTGCTCTCTCCGTTATCCGGTCCGACACCTCGTCGGTACCGCCTGCGTTAGTCGCCAAGTGGCTTGATTGTATTGCCATCCACCGTGGCACCAAAGGTGTCCTTGAACGCTTGCACCGCCGGGTCGCTGTGAAGGGAGTCCGCTGCCGCAGACTGGTGCGCTGCCTTGATGCGCTCATTGCGTTGCGCAGGTGTCTCCGCAGTGGACGCAACAGCGTCCACGGTCACAGACATGGTCCTGCCGAAGTGTGCGCTGAAGGCCGCCGCGAGCCGCTCGCGCATCTCGGGAATGGCGACCAGATGCTCAAGCTCGGTGGCCAGCTCCAGTCTTGCACGGGTATCCGCCAGTTCGGCCAACGCACAGTTAGCCGCAAGATTTCGCACCGCACCACTCAACGGCAATTCATCAAACAAAGCGTGCCAGTGATCCACATCCGGCAGCGCGCTGGCGGCCGGCGGCGCAATCGCCGCCACACTGGCGGCGGAAGGTGACCCGTCTTCGACGTTGGCGTGGTCTTCCGCGGGTGCAACCGTCGTATCCACTTCGGTCGGTGGCGCATTCGACGCCGACTCCGACACACGCCGCTCATCCAACGTAGGCGGACGGAACGCGAGCATGCGCAAGACGATCATCTCGAATCCGGCGCGCGGGTCGGGCGCCAGACCCAGATCGCGGCGACCGGTTACGGCAATCTGATACGCCAGCTGAAGATCTTCATCGCCCATGGCACTGGCCACTGATTTGATCGCCGCCGCAAGCGTGGCATCGGTCGGCAACGACGCCGGCACCAACCGCGCCACGGCCGCACGCTGCAGCAGGCTCGCCATGTCGTTGAGCACGCCCGCGTAGTCGGGGGCGTACTGATCCATATCGGCAATAATTTCCATGCACCCAGGGGCATCGCCCTTTGCTGCGGCATCGAGCAAACGGACCACGTACTGGCGATCGACCGTTCCGAGCATCGCGATCACATCGTCGTGGCGAACGCTGCCCGCGCCGAACGCCACGGCCTGATCAAGCAGGCTCAAACCGTCGCGCATGCTGCCATCGGCGGCGCGCGCCAACAGCGCAAGTGCATCCGCGTCATGCTCAAACGACTCGGCCTTGCACAGCGTGGCGAGCTGTCCGGCAATCAGGTCCTGCGTCAGGCGCTTGAGATTGAACTGCAGGCACCTCGACAGAACCGTCACAGGCAGCCGCTGCGGATCGGTCGTTGCCAGCAAGAATTTGACGTGCGGCGGCGGCTCCTCCAGCGTCTTGAGCAACGCGTTGAACGAATGCCGGGACAACATGTGCACTTCGTCGATGAGGTACACCTTGAACCGCCCGCGGGTGGGCGTGTATTGCACGTTGTCCAGCAATTCCCGGGTATCGTCGACTTTTGTGCGCGATGCCGCGTCTACCTCGATCAAATCGACGAACCGGCCGTCGTCGATCTCGCCGCAGGATGCGCAGTTGTCGCAAGGCGACGATGTCACGCCCGTTTCACAGTTTATGCACTTGGCGAAAATGCGGGCAACGGTGGTCTTGCCCACGCCACGCGTGCCGGCGAACAGGAACGCATGGTGCAGCCGATTGGCATCGAGTGCGTTGGTCAGCGCTTTCAGGACATGCTCCTGACCGACCATCTCGGCAAACGTTCGCGGGCGCCATTTGCGCGCCAGCACTGTGTAGCTCATGCGCGGTCCAGTGGTTTGCGGGACAGAAAAAAAGAGCGGCCCACGCCAGCCATCCTCCGGCGCCCGGCGCTATCGCTGCGGCTGCTCCCTTCCGGGCCTGACCGGGTTGACGACGCGCCGCCGCGGAGGCGCCGACGCGGGCCACCGGTCGCGAAGATTACCACGACTAAAGGTCGGTCGCGTCGCCCGAGCGAGGTAACATGGGCCATGGTCCGAGAAATCCGGAGCCCTGCATGACCACTGTTGTCTTTGATACCGACTGCGTGCTGTGTTCCGGCTGGGTGCACCGGCTGATCCGCTACGAGCGTGCGCCAACGATGCGCTTTGTATCGGCATGGTCGGACGAAGGTCTTGCACTGGCGTCCGGCTTCGGTATGACAGCCGACGATCTGGACGAGACCTTTCTCGTCGTTCAAGCCGGAAAGCCACTCACCCACTCGGACGCCGCGCTGGCGCTGCTTGCGGAGCTGCGGGTTCCCTGGCGGTGGGCCACCGCGCTGCGCGTGATACCGCGTCGGTGGCGAAACGCGGTCTATTCACTGGTGGCCGGCAATCGGTACCGCTGGTTTGGACACCAGACGCAGTGCTTCGTGCCTCCGGCCGATCAGGCCCATCGGTTCGTGTCCGGCCCGGGACGCCCGGAATAGGCGTCGATCAGGGCGTGCGCCACCCGGCGCCTATGGGGCAATATTAAATGGCGGAGAGGGCGGGATTCGAACCCGCGATACGGGGTTACCGTATACTTGAATTCCAATCAAGCGCCTTCGACCACTCGGCCACCTCTCCGCGGAGCGCGCAGCGTACCGCAGCGCAGGACCCTGTTCAATCCGCGCTACAGCACTTCGACAACGCGCTCACGCACGATGCGCCAACGGCCGTCCTCGACCTGAAACTCCAGCGTCTTCACCACGGCGTCGATCTTGCCGCGACTGTGGAACTCCTGAATGAACCGGGCACGGGCTCCCGCAAAGGTTTCTGTAACCGTCAGGCGATCAAAGCGGACATCCGCAGGGCCGGTCTGGTCGAGCAGCTCTGCGCGACGCCTCACCCACGCGTCGCGCGTTTCCCCGTCCACCGGCGGCTCGAAAACGCTCGCATAAAATGCCGACAACCCGGCACCATCGCCCTGCTTCCACGCTGACAACCAGGCCGCCACCGATTCTCGAATATCACGTTCAATGCCGCCGCTGACGGCGATCGGTCCGGCACCCGCCGCAGCGGCCACGGCGCCGGGGACATCGGTGGTGGGCAGCGGCCCCGCGTCCCCAGCCGCATCGCCGAGGGTCTCGCCCGCTGCGGGTTCAGCCTCGGCGACGGTCACCGGTGAAAACGGCGGCGCATCGCCGCACGGGCCGCGCACGCTGCCGCTGCGACCCGCCTCGGGTATGTCATATTTGCCGGAGCCTTGCGGCGCCTCAAGGTCAGATGGAACGGACAACGGTTCGCCTTCACGGGCGGACTCGAACGGCGCCGGCGCGTCGCAACGTGACGACGCGCATCCTGACAGTCCGGACATCACCACAACGGTGAATCCGATCAACAGCAATGGCCTGCGGCAACTCATTCCCTACCCTCTCAAGCCGTCTCGGCTTCCGTAATCTCGATGCCTGCAGCATGGCAGGCCGCGAGGAGCGTCGGCTCGTTCGCGGGGTCCAGCGGAACCAAAGGCAGGCGCAAAGTGGCGCCACACCAACCCAGTCGGGACAGAACACATTTAACGGCCATCGGATTGGACTCGAGCAGCAGCGCATCATGCAGCGCCTCCAACGGCGCGTTGCGATTGACGGCCTCCGTGAAGTCGCCTGCCCGAGCGGCATCACAGACGGCCTGCATCTGGCCGGGCGCCACGTTGGCGGTCACCGACACCACTCCGGCAGCACCTATCGCCATCGCGTCGACAAAGGTCGCGTCGTCACCGCTCAATAACTCGAGCTGACCGGCGCAGGCGGCGACGATCTGCTCAGCACGCGACAACGATCCGGTGGCTTCCTTGATCGCGACGATATTCGGGTGAGTGGCCAGCCGGGCAACCGTATCGGGTACCAGATCCACAGACGTTCGACCAGGCACGTTGTACATCATCAGCCCGATATCCACTGCATCAGCAATGCGCAAGTAGTGCTCTTCAAGCCCGCGCTGGCTTGGTTTGTTGTAGTACGGCGTCACGACAAGCGCGCCGTGCGCGCCGGCGGCTGCAATCGCTCGAGATGTGCTGATCGACGTTGCCGTACTGTTCGTTCCGCTGCCGGCCAGTACGTTAACGCGATCCCCGACGCGCACGACCGCACGTTCGGTCAGCCGCGTCCGCTCGGCAAGAGACAGCGTGGCAGACTCACCGGTGGTGCCCGCGACGACTACGCCGCGGGTGCCAGCGGCGACGTGCCGATCGAGCAGCGCATCAAAAGCGCCGTAATCGACCTGGCCGCGACGATCAAAAGGTGTGACCAGGGCCACGAGGCTGCCGTGAAACATGTCTTCCTCACCTGCCCGACACTGCTTTGGCGTTGTTGTGACTATGACCGGCAAGGACGGTCAAAGGTTCGGGCCGGGCGCATGGTAGCGGTCACAGGACGGTAAATAAAGCGGTCGAACCGGTGCGGTTTGCGCCGCTGGCGCGAGCCGGTACACTCGCCGGATGACACAGAATCTACTGGTCACCGCGGTCGGCGATGACCGGGCCGGGCTGGTGCGCCACGTGACGACGACCCTCCTCGACTGCGGGTGCAACATCACGGAATCGCGTCTGGCAACCATGGGCTCGCAGTTCGTCATGCTGATCCTTGTCAGCGGCAACTGGCATTCGCGCAACAAGCTCGACGCGGCACTTGCAACGGTCGCCGAGCGTCAGTCGCTGCAGATCACGCTGCGCGAATCGGAAACAGACGTCGTGCGCGCCGATCTGATGCCCTACGCGATTGACCTTGTCTGCCTCGACCAACCTGGCATCGTAAACACACTGGCGTCATTCCTGAGCTCACACGATATCGCGGTGACGGAAATGACCAGTCGCCGCTATGCAGCCGCACATACGGGCGCCCAGATGTTCAATTTACAAATGGTGATCAGCGTTCCGGACACCATGCACATTGCAACGCTGCGCGAAGCGTTCATGGAGTTGTGCGACCACTACAATTACGACGCGATTCTTGAACCCGTCAAGAACTAGCGTCCGCCAAACAGACTTTCCACGGAGGACACCCTACCTGTGAGCAAGATTACCGTGGGCCAAAAAGTGCCTGACTTCAGTGCCCCCGCCACCAGCGACCTGACATTCAAACTGTCTGACTACGCGGGCGAGCGTGTGATCCTCTATTTTTATCCACGCGACAACACACCGGGATGCACCACCGAGGGCGAGGACTTCAAGGCGGCGCACCGGCGCCTTCGCGCTCGCAAAACGCGCGTGTTCGGTGTGTCACGCGACAGTCTGCCCAGTCACGAAAAGTTCAAAGCCAAGTATGCGTTCCAGTTTGAACTGATCTCGGACCCGGAGGAGACGCTGTGCAAACTGTTCGACGTGATCCGTGAAAAGAACATGTACGGCAAAAAAGTGATGGGCGTCGAGCGCAGCACCTTTCTGATCGATGTTAATGGCAAGCTCACGCACGAGTGGCGCAAGGTGCGCGTGAAGGGCCATGTCGATGCGGTCATTGACGCCCTGAAGTCGCTGTGAGGTGATCACCAACGCCGACAAGCGCGTGTTCGTTCTGGACACGAATGTGCTGATGCACGATCCGGCGGCGATATTCCGGTTTGACGAACACGACGTCTACCTGCCGATGATGGTGCTCGAAGAAATCGATTCCGGGAAAAAGGGCCGTTCCGAAGCCGCGCGCAATGCGCGTCAGTGCTCCCGTTTCATCGACGACCTGATCCGCAATCTCGACAAGGACGCCATCGACGCCGGCATTGCGCTCGCCGATCCGTTCACGCGCGCAGACGGGCAATCGCAAGCGGCAGGACGGCTTTTTTTCGAGACCACACCAACCGTCGCCCATGCTTCGCCGGCGCAATCTCCCGATAACAAGATTCTGGCCTGCACGCTGGCGCTCCAGTCCGCGCGTCCGGATGAGCAGGTCACGCTGGTCTCCAAAGACGTCAATCTGCGTATCAAGGCCGCGGTCGCCGGCGTCCACGCCGAGGATTACTACAACGATCAGACGTTACGAGATGTCGATCTCCTTTATACGGGCG
>JBCCMA010000174.1:0-6613 GCA_039026595.1 Pseudomonadota bacterium | reverse complement strand
TTTGCGACAAATACGGCGTCCGGGCAAAACGCGTTGGCAAACTCGTGGTGGCGGACGACGACCAGATACCGGCCCTTCGCGCGCTTCACAACCGCGCACGCGGCAACGGCGTGGACGACGTTCGCTGGCTCGATGCCTTGCAAGTGAAAACCATGGAGCCGGCGCTGCGCTGTGCTGCCGCCCTTTATTCGCCGTCCACCGGCATCGTCGATTCCCACGCTTTCATGCTGTCACTTCACGGCGAACTCGAACGGCACGGTGCCCAGGTGGTTTTGAGGACGCCCGTGCTCAGCGGTCACGTTCAGCCTAAGGGGCTTGTGATCGAGACAGGCGGTGACGCACCCGCAACGCTGCACGCCGACTGGGTCATTAACGCCGCCGGTCTCGACGCGGTTGATCTCGCACAACGATTGGGTCGGCCCGTCACAGAACCGCTCCGCTACGCCAAGGGCAACTACTTCGACCTGACGACGCCCGCACCTTTCTCGCACCTCATCTATCCCGTCCCCGAGCCCGGCGGCCTGGGTATTCACCTGACCCTCGATCTGGCAGGTCGTGCGCGCTTCGGGCCGGACGTGGAGTGGGTAACGGAGCGTGACTACAACGTAGACCCAGCCCGCGCCAAGCGCTTCTACACCGCCATTCAGCGCTACTGGCCGGAGATCCCCGACGACAGCCTGCAGCCGGCGTACGCCGGGTTGCGGCCGAAACTGGTCGGTCCCGGCGACGACCCGGCGGACTTCGTCGTAGAAGGTCCTGAATCACACGGCGTACGAGGATTGATCAACCTGCTCGGCATCGAGTCCCCGGGCCTGACCGCATCACTGGCGCTGGCCGACCACGTGGTGGGCTGTATCGAAAGCGCTAGCCGCTGACGACGCCATCGAGTTCGTCGACGAGGTACCCGGCGATGGTCTGCATGCCGGAGACCTTCGCGACCGCCTCTGCACGGGGGTTGTAATTGGTATTGGTGTTGATGTCGTAGGTGTACAGCTCGCCGCGACTGTCTGCGATGAACTCGATTCCCGCAATGTGGATATCCGCCGCCCTCAACATCGCTTCATATTGACCAATGATCGGATGCTCAAACCCGCCGATGATCTCGAATTTGGCCGACGACGTGGCCGGGCAGACCGTCGCGTCTTCATCCTGACACTCGTCGGCCGGACACAGCAGGAAACCGTCGGAGGTGTCGACGCGCACCGCGTACATGAATCTCTGGCCCACAAATTCGCAGCGCGTGATCACCGGTTCCGGCGCCTTGATGTACTGCTGTATGAGCGTAATGCCATCGATCGGCGGCTCGAAATCGGGCCCCTCAATGTAGGCCGTGAGCGCATCGGTCGACTCGAACAAATGAACGCCAAGGCCCTTGCCTGCCCGGTTGTGCTTGGTAATGAACGGCGTGCCGATTTTTTCGGCCGCTGCGACCAGCCCGTCGGTTCCGACCACCGCAATGGTCGCCGGCGTACGAATGCCGTGCGCGCGCAGGGTGGCGTACTGCACCGCCTTGCTGACTTCCAGCTGTAGCGCGCGTCCGGGATTGATCACGCGCCGCCCGTGGGACTCAAGCCACGCCAGCACCGCAGCCGTGTACTCGGGTGCGAAGCGATGACCGCGCGTATGCGACGACGCGCTCATGCGACTGTAGAACACACCGTGCGGCGGCTCCGACATCAGATCAAGGCTGCCCTCATCGAGTAGCCAGTCCTCGAAGGGTGCGTCCATCGCACGCAGCGCGTCGATCAGCGGCGCGGTCCATGCGGGGTTCTCATGCAGGATGTGAATGCTTGCCACAGGCGGCCTCCGGTGCGACGGGTGGACTCATCGCGCGATGGTACCGTCCGTGCCGATGATCTCGCCGGTCTTTTGCCACATCGACGACGAATTTGCATCCCACGCACTCAACAAGTCAGCAAACTGGGCAACCACGAGGCGCGCGCCGGCGTTGGAGAGATGGTCGTCATCGTAGTAGAGCAACTGGTTGTCCCGGACCGGGTAGCAGGCGTCCTCGGCCGGCGCGCAAAGCGCCGCGGCCGGCTCGATGTAGGCCACACGGTCGTCGCGGGCTAGCGCGCGGAAACGCCGATCCAGACGAGCGTTGCGCTGTGCAAACCGGGCATAGGACAACGGTGGCAGCGCCCGCGTGTCGTCGTAGAACCACTTCAGCTTCGCGAACAGGGTCGGCACATCCCAGCCCTGCTCCGGAATCGCTCCGATTATCACAATCCGGCGCTGACCACCCACCAGCGTCCTCAGTCCTTCAATGTAGCTCTCGAGAATCGCATCGTGTCGGCGGGCGGCATTCGCCGTGTACGGCAGCCCCTCTACGGTGTAATCCACACCTTCGCGGTCTTCCACACCGCCGTTCCCGTTGCTGTAATCGCCCTCATGCAATGGCAATAGCCATCGTGCGGCAACCACCACGGTGTCGACGTCACGGGCTTTGATGTCGTCAAGTACCGCGTTGATGTAGGCCGGGCACCCGCGCAGTTCGGTGGACTTGAGACGCAGCGACAGCGGGCAGCCGTTCTTGGTGTACTGGATAAAGCTTACGCCCCGCGCGGCAAGCGCCAGCCCCATTTCGTGTACCAACGTTGAGGCATGGCTGTCTCCGATGAGTGCTACGGTCGGTGGCGTGTCCGCACCGCGCACGCATCCGGCGAGGTCCGTCTGGCGCCGCGCCCGGTTGCAACCGCCGTCGTCACGCAGCACTTTATGCTCTTCGGCGAAGTCCGCGATCCGCGCAATCTCGGGACCCATGCGCTTTGGAAAGCCGGCACTCAAGTGCCCCGCGACGCCGACGCCGGTAAGGCCAACCAACAGCACCGTTGACGCGGCAAAGACCTGGCTTCTCTTAACGTCGCGGTGCTCTCGAAATGGACGTTCGATAAACCTGTAGGTGAATCCGGCAAGCACAAGACACATACCAGACAACGTGAGCATCTCGGCGTCGGACAACGGCGTAAGCGCGCGGTGGCGCGCCAGTGCGAAGATCGGCTGATGCCACAGGTAAGCGCTGTAGCTGATCAAGCCGACATACACCAGAGGCCGTAGCGTGAGCAGCGCATTGACCGTGACCCCGGGGGCGCCAGAGACGATCACCAGGCACGTGCCCAAAACCGGGACAAGTGTCGGCAACCCGGGCACCGGCGTCGACGCGTCAAACCGCAGAAACGCGATGGCAATCAAAGCCGCACCGACCAGCGACAGGCCTTCCCGCCATCCTCTGGATAGGATCGGAGCCGACTTCCGCCGCAGATAAATCGCCGTCAGCGCCCCGGCCAACAACTCCCAGCCACGCGTTGGCAACATGTAAAAGGCAAACGACGCATCGTGGTCAAGGCACCACTGTGCCAGTATCAGGCTTGCGACCAGCAAAAATGTGAGCCCACCCAGGAGTACGCGCCCGCCGCCGCGCCAAAGCAGGAGCAGCAACAGTGGATAGACAAGATAAAACTGCTCCTCGACCGCCAGACTCCATGTGTGAAGCAGCGGTTTGAGCCCCGCGTCCAGATCGAAATAGCCGCTTTCCATCCAGAACAACACGTTGGAGGAGAACAGCGCCGTCGCGGCAAGACTCTGCATCGTGTCGTGTAGATGCCACGGCAGCAACCAAAAATACGCGACGGGCAGGATGGCCAGACACACAACCCCGAGCGCCGGCAAGAGCCTGCGGGCCCGGCGTTCATAGAAGTCGAGCAAATGAAAAGTACGCTGATCTCGCTCATGGAGAATCAGCCGCGTAATCAGGTAACCGCTGATGACAAAAAAGACGTCCACGCCCAAGTAGCCGCCCGACAGCCAGTCAGCATTAGCATGGAAGGCAATGACCGCGAGAACGGCAAGGGCTCGCAGCCCGTCTACCTCGGGGCGATATACGTTTTGGGCTTGCATCTTTCTGGACGGTTACGCCGTCTTCTTTTCGTTGACGATAAACGCTGCCATAGTCCGTTGCAGGTTACCGTGAACGCGGTACGGTTTCTGATAAGGCGCCCCCAAGCGCCACCCGACGAGTTATGTGAATTATCTAAATGACAACAAAAAAACAACCTAATCTGGCGCTTTACGAGAAGATGGTAGGCTTGCCATTCGGACGGTGGCTATTCAGCAAAGTGGTGTGTTTCAAAGCACCGTACTTCAGCTCAATCAAGCCGCGCATCGACATTCTGGAACCCGGACGCGCAACGGTGACGATCAGAAAGCGTCGCGCCGTCCAAAATCACATCGGCACGGTACATGCGATCGCAATGTGCAACATGGCGGAACTGGCCGGCGGCATGATGACCGACGTGACGATTCCCACCTCGCACAGATGGATTCCGAAGGGTCTCCAGGCCGAGTACCTTCAAAAAGCCACAACGGGGCTGACAGCGCGCGCATCGGTCGAGACGCCGGAGGACTGGCCGGACGCCTGTGAATTAACCGCTCGCGTGGATATCTATGACGACGATGACGTGGTCGTGTCGAGGTTTTCAATACCGATGTGGGTCACCGCAAAAGGCGCGCGTACAGCTCCGATGCCGAGTTGATCTCCCTGGTCAGGATACAACCGAGCCCAGGCGGAAAATCGGCAGATAGGCGGCGATTAGTAAAAAGACGCCCAGCGCTGCGGGCCGCTTACTGCTGGGCCCCCATTCTGGAACCCAGATAGGCTGACGCAGGCAGTACCGTGAGCATCAAGATCCAGTACCAGACCGGGTACGGCAGAATTGAAAGGTTGTAGACGACCATGGCGAAAAGCAGCGCGCCCACTGCCAACCCAAGCGCGCGGTTTCGACCAAGGCTAAATCGTGCGGTGATGAAGGTGACGAGGAACATGGTGCAGCCGTAACCGACGCCGCCAAGCAGAGCCAGCACCCACACCGGATAAGAACGAACCTGAGCCGCGATCTCTTCAAATGTCCCCCCGAAATCCTCCGGCCACGGATGGAGAATGCCCCCCACCCCTTCGATAAGCATAAAGGCGACGACCGCCAGCGCGATACCTGCCAAAGCCGCTAGCGTGTTTCTTACGTATGTCTTTGCCATTTCTTCCGAACCCCCCGATTCAATTCGCGATGCACGCATCGTGTCCGAGCGCGCAGGCTGAAATATTACCAAGAGAAGCGATTCACGCGACAGACGACTGGAGCCTCTTCCGAACCGCCAACAAGAAGGCCAGGGCAAAGAAAAGCCCGAACAAATATTCGAGGGAGACAAGGACGGTCCGCAGTTGCCCGGTCGCAAATAGCCGCGCGATGGCGGTGCCAGCCGTCAACAGCGACAGCACAATCAGCACGACGTGCCTTGTCTGTCGCCATTGGGACCCAGCCAGAGTGGTGGCGGCAATCACAAAAAACACGGAAAATCAGGGCAGAACTTTTTTCATCAACGCGCGTGGCTCTGCGTTAGTGAAATGCGTTTTACCTTGGAAGTACGCAACGAACGGAGTAACGAATCCAGCGATCTCAATGAGGATCGGGTACAGGAGCAAGCCGATCGCGGCCCATCGTAATGACCTACGGGTGGAATTCTGCACGGCTTCGATCGGGCACGGTACCAAGGTGCTCCGGCACGAGGGTAATGTAATTATCCGACATCTCTGATGATCAAATTCAGCTCGGGCGAACCCAACAGTAGAAACCACATTGCGATCACTGCCGCAAAATTTATCGTGAAGATCAGGCCACGAAGACGAATATTCCCAGTGAATATCTGGACGACGCTATGGAGCGCGCGCCCGACCAAAAACACATAGGACAAAATGAGCACCACACTTTCTATTGGCTCACCACGCACCATGTACAGCACACATGCTATGTAAAAAAAAGCGGCCCCTCAAACTGATTCGTTAAATTCGCACTCACGCGCGGCTCGATATCCGACAAGGGATTCGAACCATCTGTTTTAGTCCCGATACCCCACACCAAGGGCGCCCGTACAATCGTCAGCAGAGCATAAAGCGCGACGACCCACAGCATGTGGGCCAGCATGGGAAACAGAAGCGTTGCTGGAGCCAAAGCCCTCATCCTATCGAAGCAAAACAGCTATCCAAGATTGAATCGCCCCGAGTTTGCCGGAGACCTTTTCAGTTGAGAGGATACTCCCATGGCAAGAGAAAGCAGATATTCCCCGGAAGTTCGGGAACGAGCGGTGCGCATGCTCCACGATCAGGAGTTGGCGCATCCATCACGATGGTCAGCCATCAAGTCGATTTCCGGCAAGATCGGTTGCACGCCAGAGACGCTTCGGCGTTGGGCGGACCGAGCCGAAGTGGATGCCGGGCAGCGCCCCGGCATGACCACGTCGGAACGCGAAGAGCTCAAAGCGCTCAAGCGTGAGAACCGTGAGCTGAAGCGAGCCAACGAGATTCTTCGTTCGGCCTCAGCGTATTTTGCCCAGGCGGAGCTCGACCGCCGACGCAAGTGACGGTTCGTTTTATCGACGATCACAAAGATCGCTACGGGGTCGAGCCGATGTGCCAGATGCTGCCCATTGCCCCGTCGACGTACTACGAGCACAAGGCGCGTGAGCGCGACCCGGCGCGGCGGCCAGAGCGTCACCGAACCGACGAAGCGCACAAGGCCCAGATCGAGCGCATCTACGACGAGAACTTTCGCGTGTACGGCGC
>JBCCMA010000173.1:0-6691 GCA_039026595.1 Pseudomonadota bacterium | reverse complement strand
GGCTACGACGTGCAGGGCTCGGACCTGCGCCTCGGATCGGTGGCCGCCCGGCTGGAATCACTGGGCGCGCGCATCATGATCGGACATGCGGCGGAAAACGTTCAGGATGCCGACGTGGTGGTGGTGTCCACCGCGGTGCCGCGCGATAACCCGGAAATTGAAGCGGCGCTGAACTGGCGAATCCCTGTGGTGCCGCGTGCGGAAATGCTGGGCGAACTGATGCGCTTCCGGCACGCCATTGCGGTGGCCGGGACGCATGGGAAAACCACGACCACCAGTCTGATGGCCAGTGTGCTGGCGGAGAGCGGTGAAGATCCGACCTTTGTGATCGGTGGCCGGCTGAACAGCGCCGGTAGCAACGCGCGGCTTGGTACCGGCCGTTACCTGGTCGCCGAGGCCGACGAGAGCGATGCATCGTTTCTGCATCTGCAACCGATGGTCGCCATCATCACCAACATCGATGCGGACCATCTGGCCACCTACGACGGCGACTTTGAGAAGCTCAAACAGGCGTTCATCGACTTCACCCACAACTTGCCATTCTATGGATTGGTTGTCGCGTGCATTGATGACGAAAATGTCCGCGAAATCCTGCCATCGCTCACCCGTCAGGTGGTGACCTACGGCACACAGGCAGACGCGGACGTGCGCGCCAGTGCGTACACGTGCGATGGCCTCGTCTCGCGATTTGTTGTGGAGACCGCCGGCGCCGAGCCGCTACCCGTCGCGCTGAACCTGCCCGGCCGGCACAACATGCTCAACGCCCTGGCCACGCTGACCGTGGCGCACGAGCTCAATGTGCCCAACGAAGCGGCGCAGCGCGCGCTGCGCGAGTTCAACGGTGTGGGTCGCCGCTTCGATGTACATGGTCACATCCACACGGCCAACGGTTCGGTGCTGATGGTTGATGACTATGGTCACCACCCGACTGAAATTGCGGCGACGCTGCGTGCGGCGCGCGACGGCTGGCCGAATCGTCGTCTTGTCGTGTTGTTCCAGCCGCATCGCTATACCCGGACACGCGATTTGATCGATGACTTCGCGCGCGTGCTGTCTGAGTGCGATGTTCTGGTGCTCAGTGAGGTGTACAGCGCGGGCGAAGCGCCGATACCGGGTGCAGACGGTCGTGCGCTCGCCCGGGCCATCCGGACCCGGGGCCGCGTGGAACCCGTCTTTCTTGCCGATATCAACAACGCAGCCAACGTGCTCAGCGGGATCCTGCGAGAGGGTGACCTGCTGCTGACGCTGGGCGCGGGCAACGTCGGAGCGCTGTCCGCCACGTTGCCCACGGCGCTCGGAGTTGGCGTGATCGAAGGGGGGCGCGCGTGATGGCGGCGCTGACGCAACGGCAGGGCGAACTGCGCCGTGATGAGCCGATGCACCGTCACACCACGTGGCGTGTCGGTGGTCCGGCCGATCTTTATTTCCGACCACACGATCTGGACGATCTTGTGTTGTTCATGCGCGAGCATGACGGTGCGGCAGACGCGTTGTGGGTGGGCCTCGGCAGTAACCTTCTTGTGCGCGACGGCGGCTATCGCGGTGTGGTGATTTCCACCTATCGGGCGCTGTCGACAATGGACATGATCGACGATGCGACGTTGCACGTCGGAGCCGGCGTGGCCTGCGCGAAGCTTGCCAAGCATTGCGCAACCCACGGCATCGGCCCCGCGGAGTTTTTCGCCGGTATCCCGGGCACGGTCGGCGGTGCACTGGCCATGAACGCCGGCGCGTTTGACGGCGAGACCTGGCGCTTTGTGCGCGAAGTGCAAACACTCGACGCGAACGGCCGACTGCGCACGCGGGCGGCAAGTGATTACGCGGTCGGGTACCGCGAGGTGCGCGCACCGGCCGGCGAGTGGTTTGTGTCGGCTACCTTCGAATTTGCGCCGCAGGCGGCGGACGGTCGCAAGGCAATCCGCGCGCTACTGGACAAGCGCAAGGCCACCCAGCCGATAGGCGAACCGAGCTGCGGTTCGGTTTTTCGCAATCCTGACGGTGACTACGCTGCGCGCCTGATCGAGGCCGCCGGACTGAAAGGCATACGCGTTGGCGGGGCGGAAGTCTCACCGAAGCATGCCAATTTCATTATCAATACAGGTGACGCGACCGCGAGTGACATCGAGGCGCTGATGGCGCTGGTGCGCAATGTGGTCGCTGAAGATTCGGGAATCGAGTTGATTGCTGAAGTGCGCATCGTGGGGGAGTTTCAATGAACCGCCTGCGCACATCGCTGCCGCCCTGCCGAATTTCCGATCCGACGGCGTTTGGTCGGGTGGCCGTGCTTCTGGGCGGGCGCTCCGCGGAACGCGAGGTATCACTGCGTACCGGGCAGGCCGTGCTCGACGCACTTTGCTCGCGCGGTGTGGACGCGCGCGCGGTCGATCCGGCGGACGGCGCGTTGTCGGCACTGCTGGAGGGCAAATTCGACCGGGTGTGGCTGGCATTGCACGGTCGCGGTGGTGAGGACGGATCGGTGCAGGGTGCACTGGAGTACATGGGTCTGCCGTTCACGGGCAGCGGTGTGCTCGGCTCGGCGATCGGCATGGACAAGGTGCGTTCCAAACGACTGATTGAAGCGGCCGGGCTCGGGACGCCCGCGTTTGCCGTTGTGCGACGGGGTGATGCGCTTGACGTGGCCGTTGACGTCCCGCTGCCTGCGGCCGTGAAGCCGGCGTGCGAGGGGTCGTCGCTCGGCATGACCCGGGTTACCGACCCCGAGCAGCTGCCGGACGCGGTGGCGAAAGCGCGCGAGTTCGATCACACCGTGCTGGTTGAACACTGGGTCGACGGTGTGGAGTACACGGCCGGCATTATCGGCGGTGTGGCGCTGCCGTTGATCCGTATCGAAACCGCCCGGACGTTCTACGACTACACCGCCAAATACCATGACACGTCCACGCAATATCACTGCCCGAGCGGTCTTGATGACGCGGCCGAGATTGCACTCAGAGCGCAGGCCATCGCGGCTTTCGAGGCGGTGGGTGGCCACGGCTGGGGCCGCGTGGATTTCATGCTCGATCGTGAGGGGCGCGCGCTGTTCCTCGAGGTAAACACATTGCCCGGAATGACCGCGACGTCGCTCGTGCCGTGCGCCGCCGCAGAGGCCGGTTGCGATTTCCCGGAGCTCGCATGGCGCATTCTCGAGACAAGTCTGGACGCACCCGTACCGCGCGGGTCGGAGAACTAGGAAATGGGTTTGTTCAAAAAGAAAAAAACCAATCGGATCCGTAAGCCCGCGCGCAAGCCGACGCGGCCAGCTGCGCGCTGGACGTTGCCGCGTCCCAGGTTTGACAAGGTGCGGATCGGGCTGTGGCTCAGGCGCGCGCGCCGTGTGGCCATGGCCTCCGTCATTGGTATCGGTCTGGTGGCGGTGTGGCACGCGCTTGACCGTCCTGTCACCAGCATTGAGGTGGTCGCGCCGTTTCAGCGCGTAACGCCGATGCAGGTGGAAGATCACGTACAACGCCATTTGGACGGCGGCATTTTGTCGGGCGATCTGGCAGCGGTGCGTGCATCACTCGAGGGTCTGCCGTGGGTCGATTCGGTCCGTATCCGGCGACGCTGGCCGGCGCGCCTTCGTGTGGAGCTGACCGAGCAGGTGGCCGCCGCGCGCTGGGGCGAGCGCGGGTTGGTCAACACGCGTGGTGAGCTTTTTGTTGACGACGCACGCCACGTGCCGCCAGAGCTTCCGTCGCTCGAGGGACCGGATGACGCGCAATGGGAGGTGTCACAGCGCTATCTTGCTTTGCGCAAGCCTGTTCTGGATGCCGGCTTGCAGCTGCTGACGGTGTCCCTGGACACGCGCGGGAGCTGGCGTCTGGTCTTCGCCCGCGATCTGGACGTGCGGCTCGGGCGCGATGACGTTGACCAGCGAATCGAGCGATTCATCAACGTGGTCACCCCGATCATCGCGGGCCGGGTCGACGTAATCGACTACGTGGATCTGCGCTACACAAACGGCTTTGCCATCGGTTGGCACGATGTGGCTTCAGATGCGGTCGACCGTGATGCCACGAGCGAAACGGAGAATGACGATGTCTAGGGGGCGCGATCCAAACCTGATCGTCGGGCTGGACATTGGTACCTCCAAGGTCGTTGCCATTGTCGGCGAGTTGAACGAGCAGGAAGAACTGCAGGTCATCGGCATCGGAACGCATCCGTCGCGCGGACTCAAGAAGGGCGTGGTCGTCAATATCGAATCGACCGTCCAATCGATCCAGCGTGCCGTAGAAGAGGCCGAGCTGATGGCCGGTTGTGAAATCCACTCGGTCTACGCCGGCATCGCCGGCTCGCATGTCCGCAGTCTGAACTCGCACGGCATTGTGGCGATCCGCGACAAGGAAGTGACGCCTGGTGATGTCGAGCGGGTCATCGATGCCGCCAAGGCCGTGGCGATTCCCGCCGACCAGCAGACACTCCATGTGCTCCCGCAGGAATTCATCATCGATATGCAGGAGGGCATCAAGGAGCCCGTCGGCATGTCGGGTGTCCGGCTTGAGGCAAAGGTGCACATGGTGACCGGCGCGGAGAGCGCCGCGCAGAACATTATCAAGTGCGTGCAGCGTTGCGGACTGACCGTGGATGACGTGGTGCTTGAGCAGCTTGCGTCAAGCTATGCCGTGCTCACCGACGATGAAAAAGAGCTGGGCGTTTGCCTTGTGGATATCGGCGGCGGCACCACCGATATCGCCGTGTTTGCCGGTGGTGCAATCCAGCACACGGCGGTCATACCGATTGCAGGTGACCAGGTCACCAATGACATTGCCGTATCGATGCGCACACCGAAGCAATACGCCGAAGACATCAAGATTCGCTACGCGTGCGCGCTGTCGCAGCTGGCCAACGCCGACGAGACCATCGAGGTTCCGAGCGTCGGCGATCGACCGCCGCGGCGATTGGCGCGCCAAACGCTCGCCGAGATTGTCGAGCCGCGCTACGAGGAGCTGTTCAGCCTGATCCGCGAAGAGCTGCGGCGCAGTGGATTCGAAGAGCTGATCGCGGCCGGCATCGTGATTACCGGCGGTACATCAAAGATGGAAGGGGCGGTGGAACTGGCCGAAGAGGTGTTCCACATGCCCGTACGACTTGGCGTGCCCCAGCACGTCGAGGGACTCGCGGACGTCGTGCGCAACCCGATTCACGCCACGGGCGTGGGGTTGCTTTTGTACGGGCGCGATAACCAGGCGCTCAAGCCGGGCGGGGGTGAGGGCGTCCGCTGGCATGACGTATGGAAGCGGATGAAGGCGTGGTTCCGGGGCAATTTTTAAGAATTCGATTGGGTTTGATTTTGTGTTTGTGGAAGGAGAGCAACTCATGTTTGAACTGATGGACTCAGTGAGTCAGAGCGCAGTAATTCGCGTGATCGGCGTGGGCGGGGGCGGCGGTAACGCGGTTGCCCATATGGTGAACTCAGGCATCGACGGCGTGGATTTCATCTGCGCCAATACCGATGCGCAGGCGTTGAAAAACGTGAAGGTGAAAACCGGCATCCAGATCGGTAGCAACATCACGCGGGGCCTTGGAGCCGGTGCCAATCCGGAAGTGGGTCGGCAGGCTGCGATGGAAGATCGCGATCGGATTCAGGAAGTGATCGAAGGCACGAATATGCTGTTCATCACGGCCGGAATGGGCGGTGGCACTGGCACCGGCGCGGCACCGGTTGTGGCGCAGGTGGCGAAGGAACTCGGCATTCTCACACTGGCGGTCGTCACCAAACCGTTTTCGATGGAAGGGAACAAGCGCGCGAAGATCGCCGACGCTGGCGTTGCAGAGTTGGCGAAGTACTGCGACTCGCTGATCACCATCCCGAACCAGAAGCTTCTGACCGTACTCGGGCCGGACACCACGCTGCTCGATGCGTTCCGTAAGGCCAATGATGTGCTCCAGGGGGCTGTGCAGGGCATCTCGGAGCTCATCACCCGGCCGGGGTTGATCAACCTCGACTTTGCGGACGTTCGCACCGTGATGTCCGAGATGGGCATGGCCATGATGGGATCAGGCATCGCATCCGGTCCGGATCGGGCGCGTCTGGCGGCAGACGCCGCGGCCGCCTCACCGTTGCTCGAGGACATCAACCTGTCTGGCGCCAACGGCATACTGGTCAACGTGACGTCCAGCAGCAATCTCAGCATCGGCGAATTCGATGAAGTCGGGAACGCGGTCAAGGCGTTTGCGTCGGATGAGGCAACGGTCATGGTCGGCACGGCGATTGATGAAGAACTCGGCGACGACCTGCGGGTGACCGTGGTCGCAACCGGTCTCGGTCAGCCGAGGCTGTCGGTCGTACAGCCGCCGGTTGTGGAACGGCCTGTGACGCCGCGGCCGCGGATGCGGGCCGATTTGGCGAATCCGCCGCCGGCGACAGGCGAGACCCGTTCGCGGGAGCCCAGGAGTTTCCCGAACGAGATCAACTACGACGACTACGAGCGGCCTCCGGCCCAGCGTGAACCGATGACCGCCAACGGTCCGGTTGTGACCATGCCTGCGGAGGACAAGCTGGCTGATGTGCCGGCGTTCCTGCGCAAGCAGGCCGACTGAGCGCAGAGCGCGCCGGCGTCCCTTCGGACGCCGGCGTGAGTGGCGATGCGGCAAGCAACATAAAAACACGTATGCAAATCAGTGTCTTGAGCGCCGTTCGCGTAATGTGCTATCGTGCGCCGCAATATCGCGCGAACCCCGCGCCGCCGCC
>JBCCMA010000172.1:0-6808 GCA_039026595.1 Pseudomonadota bacterium | reverse complement strand
CTGGATGTCGGCGGCGTCGTTCATCTCGATGGCGGGCCTGATCGCCTTCATGGGCTATGGCGGCTCGGTCTTCCTGATGGGTTGGACCGGCGGCTACGTTTTGTTGGCGATGCTGCTCGCGCCGTATCTGCGCAAGTTCGGCAAGTTCACTGTGCCCGAGTTCATCGGTGACCGTTATTACTCAAAGGCGGCGCGAATCGTCGCTGTGATTTGTCTGATTGTCGCGTCGGTGACCTACGTTATCGGGCAGATGAAGGGGATCGGCGTCGCGTTCTCCCGCTTCTTGGAAGTCGACTACGGCGTTGGGTTAACCGTTGGTATGGCCATTGTGTTCTTCTACGCTGTGATGGGCGGGATGAAGGGCATCACCTACACCCAGATCGCGCAGTATTGCGTCCTCATTCTTGCGTACACCATTCCGGCTATATTCATCTCTCTGAATCTCACGGGTAATCCAATTCCCCAGTTCGGTCTGGGCGGGACCATGCAAGGTACCGAGGTCTACCTTCTGGATCGCCTCGACCAAGTGGTGCGCGAGTTGGGTTTCGCCGAGTACTCGACACAGGTGAGATTAAGTACGACCAATATGTTTGCGTACACATTGTCCCTGATGATCGGGACGGCAGGCTTGCCGCACGTGATCATCCGGTTTTTCACGGTGCCAAAGGTCAAGGACGCCCGCTCGTCGGCCGGATGGGCGTTAGTGTTCATCGCGATTTTGTACACGACGGCTCCCGCGGTCGCGGCGATGGCGCGCTTGAATCTGATCACCACGATTGAGCCTGCGCAGGGTGAGAATCTGGTTTACGACGAGCGACCCGAGTG
The DNA here is from genome assembly GCA_039026595.1 of Pseudomonadota bacterium. GTDB lineage: Bacteria > Pseudomonadota > Gammaproteobacteria > Steroidobacterales > JBCCMA01 > JBCCMA01. The sequence continues at coordinate 5,983 of JBCCMA010000172.1, read as the reverse complement.
GTTCCGGAACTGGGAGAAAACCGGTCTGCTCCAGTTTGAAGACAAAAATGGCGACGGCCGCATCCAGTATTCCGCGGACAGCAGCGTGAATGAAATGGTCAAGGTCGACCGCGACATCATTGTCCTGGCCAACCCCGAAATTGCGCGCTTGCCCAACTGGGTGATTGCGTTGGTCGCCGCCGGCGGGCTTGCCGCGGCGTTATCCACGGCGGCAGGACTGTTGTTGGCGATCGCCTCGGCGATATCCCATGATCTGCTGAAAGGTGTCTTGATGCCGCATATCAACGAGCGTCAGGAACTGGCGGCCAGCCGAGTGGCAATGGCCGGCGCCATTGCGGTGGCGGGGTACCTTGGATTCAACCCGCCCGACTTTGCGGCGGGCACCGTGGCGCTTGCGTTCGGACTGGCTGCATCGTCCATTTTCCCGGCGCTCATGATGGGCATTTTCAGCACACGGATGAACAAGCAGGGTGCGATTGCCGGAATGCTTGCTGGCCTGGGCGTCACACTGCTTTACGTGTTTCAACACAAGGGAATCATGTTTATGCAGAGCACCGCCTTCCTCGGTGACATGAGTCCAAACTGGTTCTTCGGTATCGAACCCAACGCCTTTGGCGCAGTGGGTGCGGTCGTGAACTTTGCGATGGCGGCGGCGGTATCGAAAATGACGGCCGAGCCGCCCGCGCATGTTCGTGACCTCGTCGAGAACATCAGGGTGCCGGCCGGCGCCGGGGCAGCGACCGGTCACTGACGGCGTGCCGACGGTGTGGAAGAACAAGCATGTCATCACCGCGTTGCTGATCGCGCCAGTACTCGCGCTGGTTGCGTACTTTGCGGTAGACGCGGCGGTGTCTGAACCGGCCGGGCCCGCCCGGCCCGGATCGGACTATCCTCTGGCCGTTGGATCGAATTGCCGTTATGACAGCGGCGTGTGCGAACTCAAGAATGGAGATGTGATACTCCGGCTGCGCGCGCATCGAGAGGGCGGCTGGCAGCTTGAGTCTGAGTTGGCGTTGGACGGTGTGCTGCTGGCTGAAGGCGAGGCGGGCACCCCGGCGGCCATGGTGTCTGGAGATGAAACGGGTCTCCGGTGGGTCTTGTCACCCGCCGCCAGGACGCTGCCTCAGAACTTGAGGTTGGTGGTGTCCATCGCCGGAAGTCGCTATTTCGCAGAGGTGCCGACGACGTTCGCCGGGCGACCGTAAATTTCAACGTGCTCATCAGTTAACGCGAATGCGTGGTTCGCTCACAAAAGCCCAGGCAGTCTCTCAACCGCGAGCAGGGCGATGCCAAGTGCCCCGAGATACGACAACGCGACGACAAAGCTGTCGAACAGTCTCCTTGGCCACGGTGCGTCAAGGCTTTGATGCCAGGCCTCGTAGGTCAGGAAGCCGAGCAGCCACTCTGGAAACAACACATAGACTGCAACGCCTCCAACAAGCGCGACGTCTCCGGCAGGCGTCCATAACCCAAGTGTTGGCGCGAAGATCTCACTGCCGAGAAAAATCACAAGTGCGCTGGTGGCAGCGGCCAGCGCGCTATTGCGACGGCGGCCGATCCAGGTGCTCAGAGTCAGGGGTATCGACCACATGAACGCCATTGCCACGGGCATGGTGTCAATGCGCGGTGCGCCATCGTCAGGGAAATGCAGCGTGCCGAAGACGGCGGACAACACCCAGTCCGGCAGAAGCATGGCCACCGACAAAGGCCAGACGAAGCGAATAACAGAGGTCAGTTCGGTGTGCCCACGAAAACGAGCGAATGCAGGCAGTGCAACGGCGTGCGTGAGCACAAGTCCAAGAACACGCCAACCGCTCGGGATTTCCAGGGGCAGCAACAAGGTGGCCACTGCGCCCAAAGCGAAAAGCGTGTAAAACAGCGCGAGTTCCCGGTCCGTACGGTTCATGCTCGGATGATAGCGCGTGCGGATCAGTCGTGTGGCACGCGTTGGTGCGCGTGGTCGTAATAACGCTAGATTGGCGGCGGGTGCCAAAAATACACGAGCGACGAAAGCCCTAGCCACACGGTGAACATCAATAGATAAGGCCAGCGTCGCAGCCTTAGCTTTGCTGCGTGCAGTGTGGTCGCCGCCGTGCCTGCCAGTGCAATCAATGGCGGCGCGGCTACCCAAACGCCTGCCCCCGTCACTGCCGACAGGATCGCCATGCTTGCCCACTGCGCTGGCAGGAGCGCAAGAAACCAATCCGGCAGCGCGCCTGGAAATACCGCAGCGATGAGCAAAACGGAGCCTTCGCCAGCGACGACAAAAAGGGCCATGAGCCACGCGCGCTCAGAGAGGGTCTTGGTAAACAACGCGCCACGTGCGGCGAAACTGATGCCGGCGACAACCATAGCCGCTCCGGCGGCAACTACGTGTGCGGGTTTGGCCATACCGAGTGTCATTGCCAACACCAGCAAGCCGCCCGCATTGAGCAACGCTAGTCGCACGCCAACCCAGAACCGTCCCGTCGCCGCCGCCGCGAGGATGCCAACACCCATGAGGCCGAGAGAAAAGATAGAGCCGCTCGTGGAGGCCAGCGGTTTGTGGACTGCAAAAAGCATGACGGCGACCGGCGTGACCACTCCAGTTATCACCGCCGCGCCCCACGCCGCCGTGCGCCAATGCGGGGAAGGTATGGACGCGAATAAGCTCATGGCAACGCTGCCTCGGATTCGAGCACGTAGTGTACACAGCCCTCGTAACTATGGGCGGTGCGAACGACCCGCTGGACCACCTGTGAGTGGTCAGCGGGCACACGAACCACCGTTTACGGCGGGCCTTCCAGCGCGTACGGTCAACGAGGGCAAAGCGCTGGTGGTGCCGCGGCACGTTGACCGTAACGTGACTTTTTTGATGTGGCGCCGTCATAAAGCAAAAAGTGTTTACAGAATAAAGACCCGAGGCCGCCTATGTGTCTTCCTTACTTTTCCCCAGCCCGAGCCCGCTTAGCCGCTGGGTTCATTGTCTGTGCGATCGCAATTGCAGCGCGCGCCCAAACCCCACCGCCCTGCACGCCACCCAACCTGGTCATCCTTGATGAGGCTTCGAATGACGCGTTGATCTCAGCGACGTCCACTGATGGCGGCGCCGTGGTTGAATTGCGATTCGATTCGACTACCTCGCAACTCGCCGGCCTTTCCGGTAACGACGTCATTATTCTCGCACCCTCAGCGCTGTTGCCCACAGGCTATCAGGCGAGCGTTCTGTCTGTATTTAATGACGCATCGGACCTGATTGTTCGGGTCGGTTTGAGCGAACGGGTGACCGGCGACAGTGCACAGGCCAACGGTATTGTCAGTGCTTACCTGCCGCCGCCAACGACGTTGGTGGATTCAAACGTCTGTTCGTTATCTGCACCGCCTGAAGATGAGGATAGCGACGGGGTGCTTGACAGGGGTGTGGCTGAACTGCAGTGCAATGGGGTGTCTGGCGGTGATTACGGCTTTGAAGTCGAGCTGGCCGACGGAGTCATCGTGAACGGCCTGCTGTCGGCCGCACCGTTCGACATGAACGGCGTGATCGAATTCGATCAGGGGTCGTTCGTTGAAGCGTCATTCATCAACACCGGCCGCCTGTCTTTCACCGGTGAGCTATCCGCGACGCAGGCCGCTGAGCTTGGCAATCAGAACTATGTTTTGGGACAGGTGCCGATTGCGTCGTATTTCGTCGAGGTGGCCGAACTGGGGTCATTCTCCGTAGATCTGGTTGCCACGATGTTCGTGGGGGCATGTGGCAGCGTCGCGGCGGGCGCGCGAACCGGCCTCGTCAGTACAGCGGTGGCGGATCTGGGTATCGAACTGACCGCTGAAAACGGACCGCAGTTGGTCGCGAGCACCGCCGACCCGGACATCAAGGTCAGTCCGCCGAAACTCGACACGGATACGGCCGCGGACGTCACGCTCTACGGTGGCGCAGCGCTGCGGATGAATGTGACCTACATCACAGGCGGAATACCGATTCCGCTGTCCCGTGCTCAAACTACGATGACGTTTCGCGGCAGCGTACACGCGGAGATCGACCCGCAGGCCGACCCGTGGTGGCGCGTGAGCGGCCGACCTGAAGTGTTCGTTGACGTGATACCGGAGCTGCTCGGAATCGGGCTGGACGAATTCAGTTTCGAGATCGTCAATCCTGAGCCCACGACGTTTTTCACGTCCGACGACGAGTTTCCGTTCGACGCGACGATTTCGGGGGCCACACGTGGCGACAATCGCACGGCTGGCTCGGCACTGCACTGGTCGCGGGCCTATTCGACAACAGATGACTATGGTGCGACCGACGTGGTGCCCACGGCGGATGGCGGCGCTCTTATCTCTGCCGCCAGTACGGCCTTTGGTCTGCTGATCCGTACTGACCTTGAGGGCAATCGACTCTGGCAGCGGCGTTTCACGGGCGGCTATGTGATCCGCGCGGTGCAGACGCTGGTGGACGACACCATCCTCGTTGGCGGTGAACGCGATTCCGGTTTATGGATGGCGCGACTCAGCTCCGATGGAAATATACTCTGGTCGCACGTGTTCGTACCCACCGGTGTGGAGTTCAACACGGTTCACTTCGGCAATGTGGGACCGGGCGGCTTGTTAATCGGCGGTACGTTGGTGGACAGCGCTCTTGAGTTATCGCCCTACGCGCTCAGCATTCAGACCGACGGTCAGGTGAATTGGGCCAGACGTTACGGACAGGTCGCAATCGATGAGACGATCGAAGGGGTCTCAGGGACAAACGACAACGGGCTCCTGCTCGTCGGACAAACCCAGTACACACCCGAGGGGCCACTTTTACCGGGGAGTAACGCCTACGTGCTGAAGCTCGCAGACGACGGTATGCAGGACTGGTCCTACGTATGGGCATCCTCAAATTTTGAACGGTTGCTGGGCGCGACGCAGTCACCGGCCGGCGCCTATTACGCGGTGGGTGAGAAAGGCGGGACAAATCAGGACGCGTCTCCCCGCGGGTTGGTCATCCGACTCGACGAGGCGTCAATCACTGGTCTGCAAGCGGCGCGCTGGGTACGGACGGTCGGTGGAAGTCTGTCGACCAGCGACTTGGTATTCGATCGTCTCAATGCCGTGACGGCGGACGAAAAAGGCCTGCACGTGGCGGGTACGTCTCGCCTTGGCGCCGACAGCACCATGTGGCTGGCACGCCTCGCCGAATCAAATGACAAGCCCGATCTGGTGTGGTCGGTGTTCCATGATGGCGGGGATGCGGATAACGCGATCGCGCTGCACGACATCGGAGACGGCCTACTGATTGGTGGTGACAGCGCCTCGTTCGCAGTGCCCGAGCGTCCGAATTCGCTGTGGCTGACCCGTGCGCCATACGACGGGCTTCTCAACTGGAACGCGAGCTCAAACGCTTCTGGCGCCTACACGGCGCTTAAAATTGACGAGCCGCCGAGCTTCCCGAGCTTCCTTACCGATCTGAACCGCACGGGCGAGGAGGTGACAACGTCGCTTGAAAGCACGTCCGATCTGACCGTGACGATCGAACCGGCATCCGGTCTGCTGCTCGCCACGGTGCCGATCGCTTCGCAGGAGTTGGTAAAAGCGCCTCTACCCTTCGTTGACAGCGACGCGGACGGGATCGCGGACGAACTGGACAATTGTCTGGTCGATTCGAACCCGGATCAACGGGACACCGACGGTGACGGCTATGGCAACATTTGTGACGCAGATTTGAATAACGACAACACGGTAAATGTGGTGGACCTCGGGATCTTTCGGAGCGTATTTTTCACCGGCGATGCCGATGCGGATTTCGACGGTGACGGGGTCGTGAACTTTATCGATCTCGGCGTCTTGCGTTTGCGTTTATTTGAACCACCGGGTCCGAGTGGATTGAATCCGTGAATCGTTTCGTGAGCGCAGGACAGGCTGAGCATCGGACCACAGACAATCAGGAGGCGTTATGACCGCACCATGTGTCGACTTGCCCAGTACCGATCTTCATCCGCCAATTGAGCCCTACGAAAAGGGATAT
>JBCCMA010000171.1:0-7033 GCA_039026595.1 Pseudomonadota bacterium | reverse complement strand
GTCGATGCGCGTCGCGCCCGCGTCGAGGCTGTTTTCCATCAGCTCTTTCAATACAGAAGACGGGCGCTCGACCACCTCGCCAGCCGCGATCTGATTGACCAGGTTATCGGGGAGTGAGCGGATCGGCATGCGAGCGGCGGCCGGGTGTGAGCCGAAAAGTCCGGAGCATACCCGAGGTGCGACGGCGCTTCAGCCGCGACTGCTGGGTATCCGGATGACCTGTCCGATGCGGATGCGGTCGCCGCGCAGTTTGTTCGCACGCCGCAGCGAAGACAGCGGCACGTTGAATCGATCCGCAATCTCCGACAGCGTGTCGCCGCGCGAGATGACGTAGGTGAGATCGTCCGGACGTTCCCGGGACTGGCGCATCGACAGCAGTGTGTCCGGCGGCGGGTGCGCCGCGAAATAGCGCACCACCCCGTTGGCGATCGCCTCGCCCCACCGGTCCTGATCGCGCTTGCTGCGCAGCCGCGCCTCATCTTTGGGATTGGAGATGAACGCCGTCTCAACGAGGATCGACGGGATATCCGGGCTCTTCAGCACCAAAAATCCGGCCTGCTGTACCGTCTTTTTGCGCACCCGGCCGATCTTTGCCAGTTCATCAATCACGTGCTCGCCGACGGACTGGCTGGCACCGAGAGACGCGTTCTGCGACAAACTGATAAGCACCGTCTTGAGCGTATCGTCCATCTTATCAAGCGCGATTCCGCCCTTGAGATCGGGCGGGTTGTTGTTCTTCGCCAGCCAGCGCGCTGCCTCCGAACTCGCGCCGCGCTCGGACAGGATGTAGACCGTGGAGCCGTGCGCCCGCTTGTCGGTAAATGCATCCGCATGGATGGCCACAAACATGTCGGCTTTGTACTTTCGCGCAATCGCCATGCGGTCGCGATGCTCTACAAACACGTCGCTGTCACGGATCAGCACGCCGCGCACGCCGGCCTGCGCATCGAGGTGGTGTTTCACGCGACGCGCAATCGCCAGAACCACATCCTTCTCTTTCGTCCCGCGCGGACCCAATGCGCCAGGGTCATGTCCACCGTGGCCCGGCGAGATCGCCACAATAACGTCGCGTTCGCGCTCGGGCGCCGCACGCTTGGGCGACGCGCTGGCGCTGTCGGGCGACTCAAGATCCACGACGAGCCGGTGTCCGTGGTCGGCGTCCGGCCGCAACGCAAAGCTGCGCGGCCGCACGGCCGTGTTCAGGTCAAGCACCACGCGCAAAACGTCCGACTCGGGGTGGCCGCTGCGAATAGTGCTGACGTAGCCCTGCGCCCTGGGCATGGCTCGGGCGCGCAGCGCCGCGTCCGGGATGTCGATCACCACGCGCTCGGGATCGTGCAGAACGCTGATCTGATGTGCGACAGGCCCACTCATGTCCAGCACCAGTCGGGTGTACCCCGGTGCGCCGAAAAGACGCACGCCATGGATGTCGGCGGCGAGCGCCGATGACACACCGTGGCCGGGCGACAGTAACCCGCCGACGCCAATCGCACATAGGCTGAAAAACATGGACTTACGATTCACTGGATTCCCGCTGGGTGAACTTGCCGATGTAAGTAAATCAAAATTATCTGAAAGATAGCTGAATGGCAAACGATCTGGGCGGGCCTCAGGGTTCACTACGCCACTGCCAGAGTGCCCGCCGTGCGGACCCATCCCTACTTTTTCCGTGCGCGAGCTCAACGCTCAGATCCGCCGTGCCAAGCACGCCGGGCAGTCGGGACGACCACTCCACAAGCGTCACCGTATCCGGTCCACGCCACTGATCGAGGCCCAGCATCGCCAGCTCATCCGGATCGGACAGTCGGTACAAATCAAGATGCAGCACAGTGAGCCCCGGCAACACATAAGGCTCAACCAACGCATAGGTGGGCGACGGTACCGGGCCGCCTACCCCGGCGGCCCGCAGCATTGCGCGTACCAGCGTGCTCTTGCCAGCACCCAGTGGGCCGTCGAGCGTCATCAGGGCACCCTGCGGGGGTCGCCGTTTCGCCAGCAACGGTGCGAGCAATCGCGCCCCCCATTCCATCGTGGCGCGCTCGCCACGCAGGCCGATCTCACCACTGTCCGCCATCACGACGGATTCAATACCTTCGGCAGTCGCCGCGACAGGTCGCCGGCAATCAAGCCACGCTGCCCGTTTTGTGCGGCCAGATCACCAGCCAGCGCGTGGGCGAGCACACCGCAGCACGCCGCTGGCAGAGGGTCGCGCATTTGGCCGAGCAGTCCGGCGATGACGCCGGTCAGTACATCGCCCATCCCGGCCGTGGCCATACCTGGGTTGCCGTGCGCGCAAAGCCACGGCAATTCGTCGCGTCGGGCCACCAGCGTCCGTGCCCCTTTCAGCACCACGACACCGCCGTACTGACGGCACAGCGCGCGAACCGCGGCGCGCCGGTCTCTCTGGATGTCGGCGACTGAACAGGACAGGAGGCGCGCGGCCTCGCCTGGATGGGGGGTTAGGATGGCGTCGTCACGCGCGCGGGGTTGCTGCGCGAGCAGAGTCAGTGCGTCGGCGTCGAACACAATCGGCAGTCGAGACGCGTCGACAATGCGCAGCAACCCCTGTGCCCAACCGTCGAGGCCGAGGCCCGGACCGATGGCCACGACATCAACGTTACCAAGTAAGGACCCTATGTCACTCGGGTCCTCGATACCCGCCACCATCAACTCGGGCCGTCCCGATACGATCGCCGCCACGTTGGTCGGCGACGTGGCGACCGTCACGCGTCCGGCGCCGGCCCGGAGTGCCGCCTCTCCGGCGAGCCGCGCCGCGCCCGCCATCCCCGGGCCACCGCCGATGACCAACACATGCCCGAGCAATCCCTTATGCGTATCGAACTTGCGCGGCGGCAGCGCCTGCGCAAACGACGCGCGATCAATCAAGCGCGCGACCGGCGCCAGCCGCTCCCCACCTGCTATGCTGACACCGAGATCATCGAAAATCAGATCCCCGGTATGTTCGGGTCCTTGCCCGTCAAACAGCCCGAGCTTCAGGCCAATGAAGGTCACGGTCGCCCCGGCGCGAACGGCATCACCGAGGACATGGCCCGAATCGGCGTCGAGCCCAGTCGGGACATCCACGGACAGCACCGGGACATCCGCACGGTTTAGCGCCGACACAATTTTCTTCGCCGGGCCACCGAGCGGTCGACTCAGACCGGTACCGATGATCGCGTCAACCACAAGGTCAATACCGTCGAGGCTATCCGGACGCCAATCGACGGTGACGCCGCCCGCCTCCCGAAAGGTCGCGTAGGCCAGCGCGGCGTCGCCCGTAAGCCGCGCCGGATCGGACAGCGCAATGACACACAGGTCCCGCTGCTGCGCCCGGAGCATCCGGGCCAGCACGTAACCGTCGCCGGCGTTATTGCCGGAGCCGCACAGAATCAGCAGACGCTTCGCATCGCCGAAACGCCCGTTGATGGTCGCAAGCAGCCGTTGTCCCGCGCGCACCATCAGCGTGTAGCCGGGAATGCCCTGCTCTTCGATGGCGCGACGATCAAATTCGCGCACGGTGTCGGCGGTATACAGAGCGGTTGGCATGGGCTTCATGGGCGTGAGTATACTGGTCGTGGCAGCCTGAACGGGCTGCCGCCCCCTCTGCGACGTTCGACCGACCGCCCGCCCATGAACCCATCTGCTCATGTCAACGCGACCCAGCCGGCGCCCGCCGACCCTTTGCGCGCGCTCGCCGCGCAAATCAAGGACTGGGGTAGCGAACTGGGGTTCAGCGCCGTGGGCATCACCGACGTCGACCTCACCGATGAGGAACCCCATCTCAAACGCTGGCTCGAGCGCGGCTTTCACGCGGGCATGGACTACATGGCGCGCCACGGAATGAAACGTGCGCGTCCGGATGAGCTTGAACCCGGCACCGTCCGCGTCATCTGCGTCCGATTGAACTATCTGCCTGAGGGCAAGGCGGATGCCATCGCGCAGTTGCGCACACCGGAAGGCGCCTATGTCTCTCGCTATGCGCTCGGTCGCGATTATCACAAGGTGCTCCGTGCGCGATTGAGACGGCTTGCCCGACGCGTCAACGAGGCCGCGGGCCCCATGGGAGGTCGCGTGTTTGTGGACAGCGCCCCGGTGCTTGAACGGGCATTGGCCAGGAACGCAGGGCTCGGCTGGATTGGTAAGAACGCCAACCTGATCGATCGTCATCACGGGTCCTGGTTTTTTCTGGGCGAGATCTTCACCACGTTGCCTCTGCCGGTGGACCGCCCGTCCCAGCACCTGTGCGGTCGCTGCACCGCGTGTCTCGATGTTTGCCCCACGGGCGCCATCGTGGCGCCCTATCAGGTGGACGCGAATCGCTGCATCTCCTATCTGACGATCGAAAACAAAGGAGCGATTCCGGTCGCGCTTCGCCCGCTGATGGGAAATCGGGTGTACGGCTGTGACGACTGCCAGCTCTTTTGTCCGTGGAACAAGTTCGGCCGGTTAACCGAGGAAGCCGATTTCGCGCCTCGTCACTCGCTGGACAGCGCGTCACTGGTGACGTTGTTTTTATGGACGGCCGACGAGTTTGACGCCCGCACCCGCGGCAGCGCGATTCGCCGCGCGGGTTACACCGGCTGGCGCCGAAATCTGGCGGTGGCGCTGGGCAACGCGCCCACCACCCCGACCGTGCTCGACACGCTTAAAGCCCACCTCGACGATCCCGACCCTCTGGTGCGCGAACATGTGCAGTGGGCATGGCACCAGCACAACAAAGACGCTTCTTCTCACACGGACTTTGCCGACAGCGCATGACAGAATTTGTAACCAGCCCCTACCTCGTTCCCTTTGACGGCGGCTTTCGCGTCGCCGACGCGCCCACGCGCGTTGCCGGCGACGGCTTGTCCAAACGCGATGCCAAGCACGCAATACGCGACATCGTCAAAGCTCTACGTCCGTTACAACGACGCCTCTACGCTCAGGACAGCCAGGCACTGCTGCTCGTTTTTCAGGCGATGGATGCGGCGGGCAAGGACAGCACGATCCGGGCCGTGATGAGCGGCATTGATCCGTCCGGCTGTCAGGTCCACTCATTCAAGCGCCCGTCGTCCCGTGAGCTGGACCACGATTTCCTGTGGCGCACCAGTTGCGCACTGCCCGAGCGCGGCCGTATCGGAATCTTCAACCGCAGCTATTATGAGGAACTCCTGGTCGTACGCGTTCATCCCGCCATTCTCGATCATCAGCGATTACCGCATCGACCCGACCCGGATGCGCTCTGGGCGCAGCGCTATGAATCCATCCGGGACCATGAAAAACACCTCGCGCGCAACGGCACGCGCATCGTCAAGTTCTGGCTGAATGTCTCGCGTGACGAGCAACGAAGCCGGTTCATTTCACGGATTGACGATCCGGAAAAAAACTGGAAGTTTGAGGCCGGCGATGTACGCGAACGTGGTTACTGGTCCGACTACATGGCGGCCTACGAACGCGCGCTGAACGAGACATCGCGGCCCCACGCACCGTGGTACGCGATTCCGGCCGACAGCAAAGCCGATATGCGGGTCATCGTCGCAAAAATTGTGCACGACACGCTCGCGGATATGTCCCCCGACTTCCCGGAACTCGACCCCGAGACCCAGCGCGAACTCGCCGCGTTTCGAGAACAACTGATCAACGACTAGCGGCCTCCCAGGGCACGGTCACATTGTCGATCAGTCGCGCGCGCCCGAGGTGCCCTGCAGCGGCTATGACGACGTCCGTTGTGGACGCGTCCGGTTCGGTCAGTGTGAGTGCGTCGAGCACGCGCACGTAATCCGGATCAAACCCGGCATCGTTCAGCGCCTGCATGGCGACCGCACTCAACTGCACCACGTCGCGTTCGCCCGACACGATGCGATCAGCCACCGCGCGCAACGTTCGCTGCAACTCGGGCGCGATCGCACGCTCATCGTCGCTCAGATAGCGATTGCGCGAGCTCATCGCAAGACCATCGGGTTCACGTACCGTGTCGCCCGCCACCACCTGTACCGGGACGTGCAAATCACGAACCAGACGCCGTATCAGCGTTAGCTGTTGGTGATCCTTGCGTCCAAAAATCGCAACGTCCGGCTGCACCTGTCCAAACAACTTCATGACCACGGTGGCCACACCGGCGAAGTGCCCGTCCCGATGCTCGCCGCATAACACCGACTCAAGCGCACGCAGCCGGACCTCGGTCACCAATGGCGTGCCGTCGGGGTACATTTCGATCACTGAGGGATGAAACACGACATCGGCCCCGACGGATGCAAGGGCAGCGCAGTCCGCGTCCAGCGTGCGCGGATAGGCATCGAAGTCCTCGCCACCGCCGAACTGTAGCGGGTTGACAAAAATACTGACCACCACGCGATCGGCCACCAGCCTGGCCTGACGCACAAGCGACAGATGCCCCGCGTGCAGGTTACCCATCGTGGGGACCAGCGCCACGCGCGCGTCCTCACCTCGCCAGTGACCAACCCGCTCGCGGAGCGCATCGACCGTGGCGATGATCTGCGGGCCATCGCTACTCGGCAAAGCAGTGCTCCGGCGCCGGGTAGCTTGCGTCCTTGACGCCCTCAACATACGCCGCGATGGCGGCGCCGACGCTGTCCCGTCCCTTAAGAAAGTTATGCGCGAAGCGTGGTTTGCGGCCTGGCGCGATATCGAGGATGTCGTAAAGTACGATGATCTGACCGCTGGTGTCCGGCCCGGCGCCGATCCCGATCGTCGGAATATCGAGCATGCTGGTGATGTCCGCGCCCACGGCGTTCGGCACGCACTCGAGTACCAGCAAATCGGCTCCTGCGTCTTCAAGCGATCGGGCGTCTCAAAAATGCACTCAGCAACATAAATACACCACCTCCCACTTTCTGATCCGGAGTCAAGAATAAGAGAATGGGAAATGCATTTTCGACAAAGCCAATTTTCGGCTTTTGCTGAATCAAAGCTTGTAAATGTTTAGTCAAAGTGCCGTTAAACTTTTTTTGCTCATGTGCGCTTCGGAATTTACGATGGCTTAATATGGTATTGGTTGTCAGAAATATATGGGCTCGCACATGTACATTTCGTC
>JBCCMA010000170.1:0-7070 GCA_039026595.1 Pseudomonadota bacterium | reverse complement strand
TCGACCGTGCCGTGACCCGACATCATGACGACCGGGCACGACAAATCGCCCGCATCCGACCATTCTTTCAGCAACGTGATGCCGTCGGTGTCCGGCATCCAGATATCCAGAAGCACGAGATCAACATCGCCGCGCCGCCAGCTGTGGCGCGCCTCGCGAGCGTCAGCGGCAACGGTGACGTCGTAGCCCTCTTCGGTCAGAATTTCCTGCAGCAACGTACGAATCTCGGATTCGTCATCCACCACGAGAATTTGCGAAGGGTTCATACGCGCTCTCTCCTGTTCTCGGCATGCAGCGCCCCGCGAGAAAGCGCCACGCTACGCGACGATTCATTGACGGGCAATACAACGGTCACGCGCGCACCGCCGTCCGGCCGATTGCCGGCGGACACCTGTCCTGCGTGCTCTTCAACCAGCTTCTTGACGATCGCCAATCCAAGTCCGGTGCCTTTGGTCTTGGTGGTGACGTAGGGATCAAACAGCGAATCGGCCACATCCTCTGCAAACCCTGGACCGTTGTCGTCCACGACCAGTTCGACGTAGCGCGCATCGGCAGGTCCGTTGACGCGCGTGCGAATGTCAATCCGACCGTCGGGCTGGCTGGCCAACGCTTCCATCGCGTTGCGCAGCAGATTGTGCAGGAGCTGTCGCACCCGTCCGGCGTCCGCATCAATCGGTTCGCGCTCATCAGACAGGTCAAGCCTGAGCGCCACGCGCTGATCGCGACCGCGGTAAAGGTCCGCCACTTCAGCAATCAGCCGGTGCAAATCCAGCGGCTTCACGTCCAGATCGGGCGCACGGGCATAGTCGCGGAATGCGTCGACCATCGCTTTCATCGATTCCACCTGGCCGACGATGGTGCGTGTGGCGCGCTCGAGCAGTTCGGCCTCGCCCGGCTCCAGCGTTTCGAGATAACGGCGGCGCAGGCGCTCGGCCGACAGCTGGATCGGCGTAAGCGGATTCTTGATTTCATGCGCCAGTCGCCGGGCCACCTCGCCCCACGCAGCGTCGCGCTGGGCCTGAAGCAGCATCGTCACGTCATCGAACACCAGCACGTAACCACCCGGCTGCTGCGGATTCTCAAACGGCAGCGCCGCGCACGCGCACGTGAGAATCCGCCGTCCCATGTCACCGCGCAGTACAAGTTGCTCGCGCCATTCCCGCTCGCCGCGATCCAGATGCTCGCGGCACGCAGCAACGAACGACTGGTAGAGCGCACGATCGGGCGCGACCTCGGCCAGCGCGCCACCGGCCGCATTGACGAAGTCGACCCCCAGAATATCGCCCGCCGCCTGGTTGACCGTCCGGATCGTCAGATCGCGCTCGAGCGCAATCACCCCGGTCGTGAGGCGCGACAGAACGGTCTCGAGATTGGCGCGCTCGGTGGCCATGGCGTTCTGGCTCGCCTGCGCCACGTCCTGCGCACTTTGCAGCCGCTGGGTCATGTCATTGAACGAGCGCACCAGAAAGCCCACATCATCGCGGCTGGCCTCGGGCAACCGCATGTCAAAATTCCCCTCGGCCACCGCCTGGGTGCCAGCCACCAGATCCTGAATCGGCGCCACGATCCGACGCGCGAAGAAAAACACACCCCATAGCGCAATCAGAAGCGATACCAGCAAAACGAGGGTCAGCGTCAGCTTGAAGCTGTCCTTCAACGGCTCTCGCAGAAACACCAGTGAGGCATAGTCTTCACTGGCCTCCTGAACCGAGCGCGCCAGCCGGTTGAGTCGAGGAGGCACATCAAAGGTGGCGTGTGCAATACGCAGATCAGCATCCGGCATGCCGTCGTCCATACGACGTACAACGTGCGCCACCAGACCGCCGCCCGATGTGGGTTCCAGCGTGACTCTGGGTTCACCGCCGCGCGCCTGCCGCAGCACATCCGCCGGCGGCGGTCGGGGCACGATGCTGAGCTGATCGCCGGTACTCGACGCGATGATGCGGCCATTGTCACCGTAAATGGTCAGCTCATCCGCGTGCAGCTCCCGACGCAGCCGCTCGATATTGCCGAGATACTGGTCCGGTTCCCAGCTGCGGGTCCGCTCGATCATCATGGTGAGCGCATCCAACTCGTCGCGGGTCCGCAGATCAAGCGCACCGCGGCTGAGCGTCAGCGCATCAGACAGTCCGCGCTCCACATCGGTATTGAAATAGCTGTCGATGCCTTTGTTCAGGAAGTACATCGAGTACAAATAGACCAGCATGATCGGCACGATGGCCAGCGACACGAACATGGCGATCATGCGCGCCTTAAGGCGCGCGCCCGGCACGCCTTTGCGATAGTCCCGGATCAGTCTCGCCACGCTCACGAGGATCACCGAGAGCAGCAGCGTCAGGCCCACCGCGTTCAGCAACACGATTAAGACGTGCATGCGCCCGAAGTCGTCGCTGTTCTGGGTAGTTTTGGCCAACAACGCGAGCGACACCACGAGCAGCACCATGCCGGCGCCGGTGAGCAGGCGAAGCGCGGCGCGCGTCAGGGATTGAGTGCCCATGAGTGCCAGCTGCTCGCCAACCGCCATTCACCGAATTTGAACAGGGAGGCGAGCAAACGAAGGGGCCCGCGAAACGACTTGGTATCGAGGCTGGTCCGAACCGCGATCCGGTAGTCGCGCTCGGCCTTCAGCAATGCCGCATCGATCACGGGAACCCGATCGACATCACCCAGGCCACGCAACGCCGCGGACAGCGTATCGAAGGACGTTTGCTCGCCGCTGTTCAAAAGACGCACCACATACCGTTGCGTCAGCGCGTCGAATGACAATTCGTAGCGCTGGCGCAGCTCGTGCTCGGTTTTGTCGGGCAGCCAGCGGCGCTTGCGCTTGACCTCGATATCCAGTTCGAACGTCAGGTCCACCCCGTTGTTGAGCGCATCGATGGCGCTTCGGGTCAGGCCGTAATTGATCTGCGCCGACACGTGATAAACACCGTCAAGCATCTGGGTGTACGCAGATTGAATGGTGAACTCGCCGGACGTCGCATCGTCCTGCGCGTTGGCCGCAATGCTTGCGGCCAACAGCAAAAGACAACTCAGCAGACGCACGCCAGCCCGGCGGCGGCCGAAGCTGTCATTCGCACTGCTTGACGATACGTGCATAGAAAAAACCGTCCGAGCCGGCTTCACCCGGCAGCATTTGTCGACCGTATTCGGTCGCGTGGCCCCACGTGGCATCCGGCGCAACGTCCACAATATCCGCGTGCGGGTGCGCTTTCGCAAAGTCCCCCACCACGGCATCGTTCTCAGCGCGCAGAACAGAGCAGGTTACGTAGAGCAGTTCGCCACCTGGCTTCAGACACATATAGGCGCGCTGCAATATCGCGCGCTGTGTGTGCCCTAGCTTGGCAGAATCGCCGGCCCGGCGCAGCAGTTTAATGTCCGGGTGGCGCCGGATAACCCCGGTGCCGGTGCATGGCGCGTCCACCAGGACCCGATCGAACCGACCCAGTGCATCGACCTGTTTGGTATCGGTCAGATCCGCTTCAACGGTGGTCGCGCGGTGGCCGAGTCGTGCCAGTGTCTCGTTCAAGCGGGCCAGTCGCCGGGCCGAGCTGTCGACCGCGACCACTTCACAGTCATCGAAACGCTCCAGCAAATGCCCGGTCTTGCCGCCCGGCGCTGCACAGGCATCCAGAATGCGCGCACCCGACGCCACGGGCGCCATCAGCGCGACAGCCAGCTGCGCTGATTGGTCCTGCACCGTTACCTCCCCCTCCGCGAAACCCGGCAGATCGACCACGGACACCCGGTCATCGACGCGAACGGCGCGGTCGGACAACGTACCTGCCGATGCGGTTAGCCCGGTCCCACCGCACAGACGCTCGATGTAGGCAGACCGCTCAGCGCGGCGGGAGTTCACACGCAGCCAGAGCGGGGCCGGCGCATCATTGGCGCCAATGATCTCCTGCCAGTGCTCTGGCCAGTCCGTCTTCAGTGCCTTGAGCAGCCACGAAGGATGGTTATAGCGTCCCGCGTCGCTGGCGCGCGCGGCCGCGAGAAGACGCTCGCGCTCGCGCTGGTAGCGCCTCAGCAGCGCGTTGATCAATCCCGTCGCCTTGTGCTGTTTCATATGACGGGCGGCCGCCACCGTTTCGGACACGGCCGCGTGGGGCGCCACGCGCATATTCTCAAGCTGTTCGATCCCGAGCAGGATCAGCGCCTCGACATCGGGTTTCAGCTTTTGGTCAGGACGTGAAAGCAACCTTCGGATCACCGCGCGATGGGCGGGCCCGTGGCGAACCGCGCCGAGACAAAGCGCACCAAGAAACGCCCGATCCGACCCTTCATCCAATTTTCGGCGCGCGTTCTCCAGCGGCCCGTCCATGGCCGCACCGCGGAGCACGTCGCCCACCACGCGCGCGGCGAGCGCGCGCACGTTCGCACTCATGGAGCGGTCCGGCCGAGGATGGTCCCGGGCGCCAACCGGTCACGGGCAAAGTCGCCCGCCGCCATCGCCCGCTTGCCGGCCGGCTGCACGGTGAGCAACCGCAGAGCACCGCGGCCGCATGCCACCAAAATCCCGTCGTGGACTGACAGCACCTCACCGGGTTGCCCGTCCGACCCGGCGTCCACCGATTCGGCGTTCCACACCCTGAGCTGGCGACCGTCGTGCATCGTCTGCGCCACTGGCCACGGGTTGAACGCGCGGATTCGATCTGCCAGCGCCGACGCGTGGCCGCGAAAATCCAGATCCGCTTCAGACTTCGCTATTTTTGCGGCGTAGGTCACCAGCGCCGCATCCTGCTGGGTTGGCTCAGCGCCTGAAAAAATGTCCGGCAACGTCAGGATCAACTCCTCAGCGCCCCGTTTACTCAGCCGGTCGTGCAGGGCGGCACTGGAGTCGTCCGCATGGATGGGCACCGGCACATTGCGCCACAGTGCGCCGGTATCGAGCCCCGCGTCCATGGCCATAATGCCGACGCCAGTGACGCGATCACCGGCTTCGATCGCGCGCTGGATGGGCGCCGCGCCGCGCCAGCGTGGCAGCAGTGACGCGTGCACATTGACGCAGCCGAACGCGGGCGACTGCAAAACCGCCTCGGGAAGGATGAGTCCGTAGGCCACCACGACCAACAAATCAAGCCGAGCGGCCTGTAACTCGGCAAGCGCATTATCGTCACGCAGACTGCGGGGCTGGTGCACCGGCGTGGCGTGCGACTTCGCGAGACGCTTCACCGGACTGGCCGTCAGTTTGCGCCCCCGACCCGCAGGGCGGTCCGGCTGTGTCCAGACGGCCACGACGTTGGCATCCTGGTCATCACACCAGCCGTACAAAGCGTCCAGCGTGGGGACAGAAAAGTCGGGCGTACCGGCAAAGCCGATCCGCATGGGTCGGTCGCTTGGGCGCATCGCGGCGGTATTCAGGCGCGCGTGCGCCGGTTTTTGGCCAAACGCTTGCGAATCATCCGACGCTTCAGTTCCGACACGTAGTCCACAATCAGCTTGCCATCCAAATGATCGATTTCATGCTGGATGCAGACGGCGAGCATGCCGTCGGTGCTCAGCGACCTCGGCTCGCCGTCCCGATCGATGTAGTCGACCGTGATCGACTCAGCGCGCGTGACCTTGGTGTAGATATCCGGAATTGACAGGCAGCCCTCTTCGGTCGTGACTTCGCCGTCGGTTTCACGCAGTACGGGGTTGATCAAAACGTGAGGCTCGTCACGCTGCTCGCTGACGTCTGCCACCAGCATACGGATGTGGTGGTCCACCTGCGTGGCCGCCAGTCCGATGCCCGGGGCTTCGTACATGCGTGTGAGCATGTCGTCCGCCAGCGTGCGGATACCGTCGTCGACCTGCTCGATGTCGGCCGCGCGCGTGCGCAACCTGGGATCGGGATATTCGAGGATTGTGAGTTTGGTCATATCACGCCCTGCGCGCAGTCATGTATTTTCCAACACGTAGTTGCTAAAGTTATGACACGTCTTGGAATTTACCGAGAACGACGGATCGCCGCCGCGGTGACTCGGCCTGCCCCAAACGGGTTTGGCCAAGCGTCAGAGTATACCGCAAGCGTCCCGGCGAACGCGTCCACTGAATAGCCATTAACAATGGACATCCGCATGGTTGCACACTCTTCCCGCGCCCTTCGCGTCTCCGCGCTCTGCGCCGTTGCGCTTATTTTTTCCGGCTGCGCCGCGCGCGACGCCATCACGGGCATGTTCAAACGCGACGCCGAGGTCGATAAAGAGCCGGTACGCATTTCCCAGCCCAAACCTTACAAGGATGGCGTCGAGTTTCCGGTCCGCCAGCCCTACCCCACCTACACCGACGGCCAGCAGGTCGCCGCGTCGGGCCGCGCCGCAACACGCCTGCGCGACGATGCGCCCGATCGCTACACGGTCGTGCGCGGGGACACACTGTGGGACATCTCCGGCAAGTTCCTGAAAGATCCCTGGTACTGGCCAGAGATTTGGCAGGCCAATAACCAGATTGCGAACCCGCACCTCATTTATCCCGGCGATGTGCTCCGGCTCATCTGGGTGGACGGGCAGCCCCGCATCGTGCGCGACGATGGCAGCGTGCAGCTCGGTCCGCAGATCCGCGTGCAGTCGCTCGATCAGGCCGTGGACACGATTCCTTACGACGCCATCGCCGGATTCCTGTCGCGACCCACCGTCATCCCGATGGGTGAGCTCGACGCGCTCCCGTACATCGTGGAGACGCGCGAGGGCCATCTTGTGGCCGGCACTGGCCTTACCGTCTACGTGCGCGGAACCGACGCACCCGTTGGAACGCGCTTCAACGTGTTCAACATCGGCGAGGTCTACCGCGACCCCGACACGGGCAAGCGGCTCGGCCACGAAGCCCTGTTTGTCGGCACGGGCCGACTGACAAGCGACGGTGATGTGTCACGGCTGTTTCTGACCGATACCGTCCGTGAAGCCCTGCGCGGCGATCGACTGATGCTCGAAACCCCCGCGCCGTCGGCCAACTTCGTACCCCGTCCGCCCGAGGTGCTTGTCGACGGCAAGATCCTGTCGGTGGTCGACGGCGTCCAGCTTATCGGGCAGTACCAGATTGTTGTCATAAACCGCGGTGAAGTTGACGGCCTCGAAGCGGGCCAGGTT
>JBCCMA010000169.1:0-7092 GCA_039026595.1 Pseudomonadota bacterium | reverse complement strand
GGCCGACTACCGAGCGCTCGGCTTGAGTTTACGCAGCCACCCTGTGTTGTTGCTGCGCGAGCGTCTGGTGGGCGAGGGCGTAACCAGTGCGGCGGAACTGCGTGCGTTGCCCGACGGTGCGTGGGTGCGCACGGCGGGTCTTGTGATCACCCGCCAGCGTCCGGGCACGGCCAGCGGCGTCACGTTTGTCACGCTCGAGGACGAAACCGGCCACAGCAATCTGGTGGTCTGGCGCAAGATCGCCGAGGTGCAGCGTCAGGCGTTATTGCAGTCGCGGCTGATGGCGGCGCGTGGGCAGGTGCAGCGCGAAGGGGACGTCGTGCATCTGGTGGTGCGTCACATGACCGACTGGAGCGACTGGCTTGACGGGTTACCGGTGCTGTCGCGGGACTTCCACTAGCACTGCGTCCCCCACCGGCCCGTCTGGCCGGTGGGGGTCAAGGTCAGGCGCTCTCGGCGACCGGAACGCTCGCCTCGCCGACGGCTCGGGGTTCGAACTCATCCACCCGAATCACTCGGTTAATGAGCGAGTGCGCCTCACGGATCGCCTGCGCTTCCAGATCGGTGATGGCACCGGCCGCCACGGCCTCGGGCAGCAACTCTTCAAAGTTGTAGGGGCGCACTCGTTTCTTGATGGCGGCGTAAACACGTCGTTCGAGGGGTTCCGCGGCGATGACTTTCTCGAGCGCGATTTCCATCATGCCGATGTGGTCGTCCACGTCCTTGGGCAAATACACGCCCGCCGTCAGCCGGTCGCGCGTGGCTGAGGGACTCAGCAGCACTTTGGCCGCGCTCTGCCCGAGGCGGTCGTTGGGTCCGCGCTGCGGTTTGCCGAGCGGGAAGATCACGCGCGAAATGAGCCAGGCCACCGGGCGGATGGGGTAGTTGCGCAGCACACCGACCAGCGCTTCCTGTGCCCGGTACAGCGAGTCCTGCAAGCCCCAGCGTACGAGCGGGAGATCCGCGGTGGGGCGGCCGTCGTCGTCGTGCTTTTTCAAAATGGCGGAGGCCATGTACAGATGGCTCAGCACATCGCCCAGGCGACCGGAGATTTTCTCTTTGCGCTTGAGGCGACCCCCGTACGTCAGCATGCAGACGTCGGCCACGAGTGCAAACGCGCTGCTTGTGCGGGTGAGCTGGCGGAAGTACTTGCGCGTTGGCCCCGTCGCCGGGGCGCTGATCAGGCGTGACCCGGTCAGACCCATAAACAGCGCACGCACCGCATTGCTGATCGTGAATCCGACGTGTCCGAAGAACTCGCGGTCGAAATCGATCAGACCCTGACGGCTGTCCGGATTTTGCACCGCCAGCATTTCGTTGAGCACGTGCGGGTGACAGCGAATCGCGCCCTGACCGAAAATGATCATGGTGCGGGTCAGAATGTTCGCGCCTTCGACCGTGATCGCGATGGGCACAGCCCGGTAGGTCGCATTCAGATAATTGCTCGGTCCGTTACACACGCCGCGCCCGCCGTGGATGTCCATCGCGTCGTTCACCACGGCGCGCATGCCTTCGGTGTTGTGGTACTTCAGGATCGCGGACAGCACGGACGGCTTTTCGCCCAGATCGAGCGCGCCCGCGGCCATGATGCGGGACGCGTCCATGCGATAGCTGATGCCGGCGATGCGGGCCAGCGCTTCCTCAACGCCCTCGAACTTGCCGATGGGTATCTTGAACTGGCGACGGACTCGGGAATAGGCGCCGGTGAGCAACGACGTGATCTTGCCAGCGGCCGTACCGAGCGCGGGCAGTGAGATGGATCGACCCACAGAAAGTGAGTCCATCAGCATCATCCAGCCTTTGCCCACGTTTTTCTGCCCGCCGATAATCCAGTCCATCGGCACAAACACGTCCTTGCCGCGGTTGGGTCCGTTCTGGATCGGGGCACCGGGGTAGTGACGGTTGCCGATCGACAGGCCCGGCGTGTCCGTCGGGATCAGAGCGCAGGTAATGCCCAGATCTTCGGTATCGCCCAAAAGGCCCTCAGGATCGTAGGCCTTGAAGGCGAGTCCGAGGACCGTGGCCACCGGACCGAGCGTGATGTAGCGCTTTTCCCAGTTGACCACAAAGCCAAGCGTTTTGACGCCGTCGATCTCCCGTTCCACGACGACACCTGAGTCCGGCATACCGCCGGCGTCGGAGCCAGCGTGCGGACCGGTCAGTCCGAACGCGGGGATGTCGTCACCGCGCGCAAGACGCGGCAAATAGTGGTCGCGCTGGGCCTGCGTGCCGTAGTGCATCAGCAGTTCGCCGGGGCCGAGCGAATTGGGCACCATCACTGTCACCGCGGCCGCCGCGCTGCGCGTGGAGAGCTTCATCACGACCTCAGTTTGCGCCCGGGCCGAAAACTCGAGACCGCCGTACTCCTTCGGAATAATCATGCCGAAGAAACGCTCGTCCTTGATGTACTGCCAGACCTCAGGGGGGAGGTCGTTGTCCTGACCGATCTGCCAATCGTCGAGCATGCTGCACAGCGTCTCCACCGGACCATCCAGAAACGCCTGTTCCTCATCGCTTAGGGTGGGCTTCGGGAACTTCAGCATTTTGTTCCAGTTGGGCGCGCCGCTGAACAGGTCTTTCTCCCACCACACCGTGCCCGCCTCGATGGCCGTTTTTTCGGTGTCGGACATGGCCGGCAAAACCGATTTGTACCAGCGGAAAATGTGGCCGGAGATCAGGGCGCGACGCACGGGGCGCAGCGTCACCGGCAGCAACACGGCGGCGGTGATCAGCCAGGGCGCGAGTGAGAACGCGCCGGTGAGGTACTGATCAAGTCCGAGGATCCCGGCCGCTGCCAGACCAAGGGCCCAAATGGGCAAGCGGAAATACGACACCACACCGAATGCAGTCAGACACAGGCAGGCGAACAAAATGGGACCCATGGGATTCTCCGGTGATCGATATTCGTTTCTGGATGTAACGATCTCACCACGTGGCGCGCTGCAGAGCAACAAACCGCGTCACGTCGCGCCTTACGAAAATTTGGGTATTGATTTACATCAGCGACTTACGTCACTTAATTGAGCATCCGCATTGAAAGGTCGAGGGCGCGAACATGCTTGGTGAGTGCGCCGGAGGAGATGAAATCGACGCCAGTCGCCGCGATGCCCCGCAATCGTTCGAGCGTGACATTGCCGGAGACCTCGATCGCAGGCCGGGGTCCGTCGATGGCATGAACACACTCGACAGCGCGCAGCATGTCCTCGTCTGAAAACTCATCGAGCATGACACGATCCACCCGTGCGGCGACGGCGTCGTCCAGCTGCGCCATCGATTCCACTTCGACTTCGATCGGCAAATCCGGGGCGGTCTCCCGCGCGACCGCGACCGCCGCGCCGATGCTCCCGGCGGCGGCAATGTGGTTTTCCTTGATCAGCACCATGTCATACAGGCCCATGCGGTGGTTCTTGCCGCCGCCGACGCGTACGGCATATTTCTGCGCGAGGCGCAGGCCAGGGAGCGTCTTGCGGGTGTCGAGAATCTGGCAGGGGGTGTCCGCGAGCTGGTCGGCGTAGCGCCGTGTAACCGTGGCGGTGCCCGACAGTGTCTGCAGAAAATTCAATGCGGCGCGTTCGCCCGTAAGAAGCGTACGCGCGCGACCCTCGAGGCGACACACCTCGTCACCGACCTCCACTCGATCTCCGTCGTGCCGGGCCCAGCTTACGCGAACGCCTGGATCAAGCGCCGCGAAAACCCGATCGAACCACGGGGTCCCGCACAACACGCCGCTCTCTTTCGCGACGACATGGGCGAGTCCGTGTTTGTCATGCGGCACGAGCGCGGCCGTCACGTCTCCGCCCCCAATGTCCTCGGACAGCGCGCGCGCCACGGACTCGAACATGGCCTCTGTTTCGGCTGTCGTTAATTGATCGTTCATCGCCCGAGTATAGCTTGCTATCATTCGCGCAAGACGGAGAACGATGTCGCGGCCGCAGGCACGCGGCAGCAGTGACTACCGCCGCCGGATCATCTGCGTCCGGACGCGGTCCAATCGGCAGGTGACATGGGTACTTCGACAAGAATCGGCGTGAAATCGCCGTGCATAGGACGTTGTGAACTTGATGCGCGCAGCGTCTGTCTGGGCTGTCTGAGGCACAGCGATGAAATCATGGCGTGGCCGCAGCTCGATGACCTCGCCAAGCGACAGATACTCGCTGCTGCAGACGCGCGGCGGGCCGTCGTGTCGGTTGAACCCGACGCCGAAGACCGTTGAGAGGTCGGCTCTTGATGGCAGTGCTTTTGGAACGCAGAGGAAGACACATCATGCGACACGCCCTGTTGGCATTTGTCATCGTCCCCGGTCTTTTGTGCAGCGGTTGCACCGCGCTTCTGATCGGTGGAGCCGCTGCCGGCGGCTACGTGGTCGGTCAGGACGATCGGCCGGTTTCCCAGCAAATCGACGATGGCACGATCACCGCGTCGGTCAAAGCCAGACTTCTGAAAGACAAATACGCACCGGGCTGGCGTATCGACGTGGACACACGGGAATCGGTGGTCACCCTGAACGGCAGAGTGAAATCCTACGTGGCGCGCTCGCAGGCCGAGAAGATCGCCCGCGAGACGGATGGCGTAAAAGACGTCGTCAACAATCTTGAGGTCATCGACGACTAAGTCGATGCGTAGAGCACGCGGCCGGTTGAGTTTCGTGCCGCGGCACCCCATTGTTTGCGTGAACAAAAAAGCAGAGTGATATGAGCAATCCGATTCACGAACAAATCGAACAGACGCTGAACAGCCACCCCGTCCTGCTGTTTATGAAAGGCACGCCGGACTTCCCCCAATGTGGTTTTTCGTCTCAGGCGGTTGGCGCGTTGCGTCAGATCGGACTTGAGTTCTCGACCGTCAACATTTTTGAGCACCCCGAACTGCGCGAAGAGCTGAAGAGCTACTCGAACTGGCCCACCTACCCCCAGCTCTACATCAAGGGCGAGCTGATCGGTGGCAGCGATATCGTGATGGACATGTATAAGTCTGGCGAACTGCAGCCGCTTATTGAAGCCGCGGTCGCGGCCAGCGGCGCGCAGGAAGAAGAGTAGTCCGGACTAGTCTACGCCGCGCTGGCGCCCCATCGTTGACTCAAATACCGGCCGGAATCGGTTAACGATTTCGCAGAACAGATCCGCCGTTCGCTCGGTGTCGTAAAGGGCGCTATGCGCGGCACTGGCGTCCCACGACAAACCGGCCGCGACAGCGGCCCGTGCCAGCACCGTTTGGCCAAACGCGACACCGGACAAGGCGGCGGTGTCGAATGTGCTGAAGGTGTGGAACGGGCTGCGCTTGATGCCTGTCCGTGCAATCGCGGCATTCAAGAAACTGAGGTCGAAAGAGGCATTGTGGCCGACGAGCACGGCACGTGTGCAGCCCTGTTCCTTCACCTCGGCGCGCACCTCGCGGAAAACCCGCTGCAGCGCATCTTTCTCATCGATGGCAGGGCGCAACGGATGATCCGGGTCGATGCCGTTGACCTCGAGT
The DNA here is from genome assembly GCA_039026595.1 of Pseudomonadota bacterium. Classification (GTDB taxonomy): domain Bacteria; phylum Pseudomonadota; class Gammaproteobacteria; order Steroidobacterales; family JBCCMA01; genus JBCCMA01. The sequence goes on along the minus strand of JBCCMA010000169.1, from coordinate 1,620 downwards.
GAAGCCGGCTCAAGATTCGCACCCGGGAACGGCAGGATGTGGTACCGAACGCTACTGACGCGATGCAGTGCACCGGACTCGTCAAACCGAACAATCGCCGCAGCGATCTCCAGCAGGGCGTCGGTTTGCGCATTGAAACCGCCCGTTTCCACATCAATGACGACCGGCAGAAATCCGCGGAAGCGATCGGCCATGGCTACGGTCGTCATCTCAGGCCGCCTCAGCCACACGCCAGCTGACGGTCCCGCCAGCGCGGAACGGTACAACCGTGCTGTCGCCGAACGGGTACGCATCCGGCACCGGCCACGACTCGCGAACGAGTGTGACGGTGCCGCGGTTCACGGGCAGTCCGTAAAAGGCCGGGCCGTTGAGACTGGCAAACGCTTCAAGCTGGTCGAGTGCGCCGTGCGCTTCAAATACTTCTGCGTACAGTTCCAGCGCCGCGTGTGCTGAATACACACCGGCACACCCGCCGTCGCAGAGTTTGGCGCCAACAGGGTGCGGGGCACTGTCCGTGCCGAGGAAAAAGGCGGCCTCGCCCGAGGTGGCCGCCTCGACCAGACGGCGTCGATCCGTTTCGCGCTTGAGGACCGGCAGGCAGTAATGGTGCGGTCGAAGACCGCCTTCAAAAAGAGCGTTGCGATTGAGCATCAAGTGCTGCGGCGTGATCGTGCCCGCCACCTGAGGCGCGTGAGCCCGAACAAAGTCGACGCCGCGCGCGGTCGTGATGTGCTCGAGAACCACTTTAAGATCCGGATGTCGCGCGACCAGCGGCGCGAGCACGTCGCTCAGGAAGCGGTCCTCACGATCGAAGATATCCACGCCGGGATCGACGACTTCGCCGTGCACAAGGAGTCGCAGGTCATTTCGCTGCATCGCCTCAAGGACCGGGTCGAGCGCCGGAACATCCTGTACGCCGAGCGCTGAGTTCGTTGTCGCGCCGGCCGGGTACAGCTTGCATGCCACCACGCCCGCGTCGGCGGCCTCGTCGACCTGATCCGGCGTCAGTGCATTGGTCAGGTAGAGCGTCATCAATGGCGTAAAGCCACTGTCGGCGGGGATCGTTTTTTCGATTCGCTCGCGATAGTTCCGAACGCGCGCGGCGTCGATCACCGGTTCGGGCAGGTTTGGCATGATGATGGCGCGACCGAAAACCCGCGCCGTGTGCGGGACGACGGCGGCCATGGCGGCGCCATCTCGCACGTGAAGGTGCCAGTCGTCAGGACGAATGAGAGTCAGGGATATGCTCAAGGGCCGCTCCGGAATAGGCACCAAACGTTGTTCAGGCCGGTGTGGCCAACGCTTCGAAGGGCTGGCGATCGAGCAGAAAGGCGGCGGTCACATGCACACCGAAGCCGGTGACGTCGCTGGCGATGTGCCCAAGACCGCCTTTGTTATTGCCGGCCGACAGATCCATGTGCACCCATGGAATGTCCTTATGAACAAAGCGTCCCAAAAACCGTGCGGCATGGATATGATCACCGCTGCCGCTCGCGGCGCATTGTTTGGTGTCGGCGATATCGCTGCGGATGGCCTGATCAAAGTCCGCGTCCATGGGGAACGGCCAGATGCGCTCCCCGCTGTCGCGACCGGCCTGGATCAGTGCCCTGTGGAGTTGAT
>JBCCMA010000168.1:0-7148 GCA_039026595.1 Pseudomonadota bacterium | reverse complement strand
GGTGTAGGCATCGAACCCGAATTCTGTGTTATCGCAGACTGCCTGATTCTCAACGCAGTGCTGGTTGGTCAGGATTGCGTTGCTTCCCGAGACGTTGCTGCCGGAGCAGAACAGGGATGTGGCGGCGTTGCCACCAACGCTCATCACGCCAACCGACGCGCGCGCGACATCCCATTTACCGCTGTCCTGTTCATAACAGACGGAATCCTCGAAATCGGCCGGGCTGCAAATGCTGCGGGCACCGCTCTCTGTTTTGGGCGCGGTGAGCGCTGCGTTGCCGACCATCAACCGGTCGATCCGGAAGGGCGGGCTGCGATAGGGCTTGTCGAACGTAAAGCGCAGGACCATGGAATCGCCCTGGCCTGATAGCCCCCAGAACGTGCCGCGATCCTTGGGTCCCCGTCCCGTGAGTGTTTCCACCACGCGTCCGAAACTATTGATTAGCGCCAGCTCGTCACCGGGTTGCAGATTCAAATCAACGAAATGCACCTTCAAAAACGAGGCGCCGGGCCGGCTGATCCGCTCGCTCCAGACCTGCTGTCCATCTGATCCGCGGTGACTCGCCGTCAGCGCGGGGACAAGCTCGAAGGTCTCCGCTTCGCCGACCACTTTGCGCTCGGCGGTCGGGACGGGCTTGGCCGCCCCTGCCGACACGCTGACCAGCGCACAAAAAACGAGCCCAAGCATAACTTTAGGCATGGTGTTCCCCCTGACTTGTGGATTGTCGTATGGCGTGGTCAAGGTAGCCCGGCGACCCTTCGATAGCAATATTTAGAAACAAATTTATCGCCCCGCGGCGTCAGGGTTCGTAAAAGTGAGAAGCAGGTCGCATAACGTGCGGTCGAACCTGTGACACGCTTCCGCGACGGGATTACCAACCCGTAAATTATTGCGATATGGTTAATCCGTAAAAAATACAACCGCTTCAGCGGTCTTATTGAACCAATTGGCGACGCATGGCTGTCGCCCGACGGAAAGGAGTCCGTCGTGCATGGGGACGATTCAATGAGCGCGCCTGCCAAGGCAAACGCAGTTCTCGACGCGCGAGCGATCGAGATCGCCGTCAATTTACAGAACCTTGGTGACCGGCCGATTGGGCGGGTTCTGCCCTCGTGCCTGCGTGCGCTGCGTGAACTGTGCCACGTTGACGGTGTGTTCGTGGCCGGGCTCAAAGGTCGAGATCCCCGCATCGCATCGGTCTACGGCGCGCGCGGTGCGGCTGCCAGCCTCGATCTCAATGCACTTCGCGGATTGTCGATCGACGAACTCCCGGGCCTCACCGACACGATGGCCCCGTTGGCGTCGTACTCTCTCCCCGATGCATCGAACGCCGCTGAGCCGCTCCACAAAGACAGTGAGGTGTGGCGCCGGTTTGGAATCGGCGCTGTCTCCCTTGTAAGTGTCTACGTCAACGGGGCGCCGGGCGCCCTTCTGGGACTGGTTTCGATGAAGCCGGTCGCCACGCCGCTAGAACCGTGTACCGGTTTTCTGCGGCTCCTTGGTGCCAGTCTGGCCAGCGGCCTTGAGCGCGTTCACACCCGTGAGACGTTTGAGCACGAGCGAGAGCGCAACGAGCTCGCCTTGTTCAGCGCCAACGACGGCTTGTGGGATTTCGATACCGACACCAATGAGGTGTATTTCTCGCCGCGCTGGAAGCGCATGCTGGGCTACGACGAAGACACGCCGCAGTCGGACCTGCCCGAGTGGCGTTCGCTTGTCCATCCGGACGATCTGGCGCGGGTACAAGCGCATCTGAGAGAGCATCTTGAAGGTCGCAGTGAGCTGTTCGAAAGCCAGCATCGCATGCGTCACCGCAACGGAGACTGGCGTTGGATGCTGAGTCGCGCGAAGGCGAGGCCGGACAAAAATGGCCGGCTGCGCCGACTGGTCGGTGTCGAGCTGGACATTACAGAACGCCGTTTGTACGAAGAGGCGCTCTTCCGCGAAAAGGAAAGCGCACAAATCACCCTGCAGTCCATCGGCGACGGTGTGATTACCACCGATGCGGATTGCCTGGTGGAATACCTCAATCCGGTTGCCGAGGAGTTAACCGGCTGGAAGCTTGCCGACGCCGGCGGGCGCCCGGTCGACGATATCTTTCGAGGATTCCACGAGGAGACGTGCGAGCCGCTCGAAAACGCGCTCGCCGTTGCCATCCGACGCAAGCGCTCGATCAAGTCGATTCGACCGACGCTGCTGGTCCGACGCGGCGGCGACGAACTCTACATTGAAAGCACTGCATCGCCGATCCGAGACGGGCGTGGGGCTATTGCGGGTGGCGTGCTGGTGTTTCACGACGTCAGTGAATCCCGTGAACTCAATCGCCGCCTGAGTTATCACGCCAGTCATGACATTCTGACGGGTCTGGTAAATCGCCGCGAATTCGAGGAACGACTGGAGGAAGCGTTGCAGCAGGCGCGCAGCGGTTCGCAGTCTTACGCGGTCTGCCATATGGATCTCGACCAGTTCAAGATGGTCAATGACAGCTGCGGGCATACGGCCGGTGACGCACTGCTCGGCCAACTCGGCACGTTGCTCAAGTCAAAGATTCGCTGGCGCGATACGCTCGCCCGACTCGGCGGCGATGAGTTCGCACTGTTGATGGAATCATGCACGGTCGAGGAGGCCGTGGAGATGGCTGAAACGCTGCGCAAGGCGATTGCAGACTACAAATTTGAATGGGACGAACGGGTATTCCGACTGGGTGTCAGCGTCGGCGTCGTTCCGGTTACGGCCGAAAGCGATGAATTGACTGGCGTAATGAGTGCGGCGGACAGCGCGTGTGCGGCGGCGAAGGAGGCCGGACGAAATCGCATCCATTGTTTCCATGAAAACGACATCGAATACATGCGCCGCAAGCGCGACATGCAGTGGGCGGCGCGCGTCAACAGTGGTCTTGACGACGACAACTTCGAGTTGTTCCGGCAACCCATTCAGCCGTTGAACGGAGAAACCGAGGGCGACCATTACGAGCTCTTGCTTCGAATGCGCGACGCCAGCGGGGGGCTGATCTCGCCGGACGTGTTTATTCCAGCGTGTGAGCGCTACAACATCATGCCAAAGATTGATCGTTGGGTGATCAATCGGGCGTTCAAATGGCTGGGTCGCCGCCCCGATGAACTGGCGCGGCTATCGCTGTGCTCAATCAATCTGTCCGGCCAAAGCCTGTGCGATGACCAGTTCATGCCATTTGTGCTTGAGCGCTTGCGACACTATGACATTGATGCGTCGCGGATCTGCTTCGAGATCACCGAAACGGCGGCCATCGCCAGTTACGATCAGGCCAACCGGTTCATTAACAGCCTCAGGGATATCGGTTGCCGCTTTGCGCTGGACGACTTCGGCACGGGTATGTCGTCTTTCGGATATCTGAAGAACTTCCCGGTCGATTTCCTGAAGATCGACGGCAGCTTTGTGAAAGGCATACTGCATGATGCTGTGGACCGTCAGATGGTCCGCTCGATCAATCAGATCGGCCACATCACGAACAAGAAAACCATCGCCGAGTTTGCCGACAGTCCGGAGGTGATCGAGAAGCTCAAGGAACTGGGCGTGGATTACGCACAGGGTTACGGGGTGGCTGAACCGCGCCGACTGACGCCGGCGCGGTCCGCAACGCACTGAGCGCGACGTCGGTTCCTAGTCGTCGAGATCGAATGCATCGAGCTCGGCGAGGTCGGCCTCAAGCCGTTTTTGCTCCCTGAGCATTTCAGCGCGCCGACGCGCACTGACGGTGGTATCGGCCAGCGCGGCTTTGTGCTCAGCCTCGGTCATTTCAATCTGCCGAACAATCTCGTCAGCGTCGAACATGGACGTGTCTGTGAACATTTCATCCGAGTCGGTGGACTCTTCGTAGTTGCCGTTTTGCATGGTGGATCCTCACGCTTGGCGGGAAGTCGATGACACTGTCCTTGTACCGCGCAGGCCTAGCGGCCAATCAGACGTGCTTCACACTTCCAACATACGGCGTATGGGTCCGCATGGAACCTGCGAAATCAGGGCAATCCGTTGTGATTCAGGTCTCGTCGCACACAGGATCGGGCAACGGGATGGACCGGCTTGCGCGCCTTCAGCCGGCGCTTTGCTCCATCTTGTGTACCTGCCAGAGCCAGTCTTCAAGTAACTGGAACGTGCGCACGGCGGCATCGGTGCATCGCTCGGTATCGCCGCATTCTTCCTGAAGTCGGTTCAGGAAATCCCGCCACGCTCGGCCAGCCTTGACGCCATCGCGTCGAAAGTGGGAGAGGCCGGCGGCATCGCGGGGCCAGCCAAAGGTGTCGGCGACGCTGCGCGCGATAAGCTGACCGCCCATCGCCGAGCCTTCGAGCACGTAGCCAACGCCAAGCGCTTCGTCATCGGACGTGACGCGCGGCAACGCCGGGCACGCTGGCAGTGGATTCGCGCCGGCGCGCAGCGCATCGAGGTCACGGCCGATTGCGGGGCTGAATACGAACGTGGTCTCGCTGGGGTCCAGCGCACGCTCAACGCTTTCGTGGAATCGCTCCAGTGCGCGCAGGGCGCGTACATAACACTCGGACGTTAGCGTGTTACTCGTCAGGTCGACCAGCACGGGATGACCGTGCAATCGGTTGTGCACATCTGTGGTGCGTTTGCGCAATGACTCAAGGACGGGCGCGGGTTTCGCACGGTGGGGGGATTGATTTTGGGCTTCAACGTGGTGGTGATGCGCCATGCCGCTCTCCGATCGCACAGATACGTTTGGATACACATACCGTACAAACGTGCGCTGCCCGGGTCAATGGACAATTGGATGACTCAAAAGCCAGCGGTGTTGAGATCGAAGATCGGCAGCAGAATGGCCATGACGATAAGCAGCACGATTCCGCCCATCAAAAGCACCATGATGGGCGCGAGCAGGCTGGTGAGCATCTTGCGCAGGGTCTCGAGTTCCTGTTCCTGGGAATCGGCGGCGCGCATAAGCATGCTATCGAGTTCACCGCTGGCCTCGCCGCTGGCAATCAGGCGCATGGTCATGGGCGGGAACAGCTTGCTCACGTCCAGCGATTTGGCAATTGAAGCGCCTTCCCGGACGCGTTCGGTGGCCACGTCGATCGCTTCGCGCATCGGCAAGTTGGTTACGACGCTGGACCCGATACCCATCGCGGTGATCACCGGCACGCCGCTTGAGGCCATGATGCTCAATGTGCGCGCAAACTGGGCGGTATTTGAGGAACGGACGAATCGCCCGATTAGCGGGGCTTTGAGCAACCCCCTGTGATACGTCCGTCGCGGACCGGGCTTGGTCAGAATGAACCGGACGAGAACGATCAATCCCACCAGAATGACAAGAAGCTTCAGGCCGTGCGCCTGCATGAACTCGCTGGCGGCGATCAGCGCGACGGTAAGCGCCGGCACGTCCATCTGCATATCGTCGAAAACGTCCACCACCGGTGGCACCACCGTAAGCAGGAGAAACACGACGATGCTGATGGCGGCGATGGTCAGAAACGCGGGATACACCAGCGCTTCGATAATCTTGCCGCGCAGCGCCTGCTGCGACTCGGAGAAGTCGGCGAGGCGTTCGAGTACGCCATCGAGGTTGCCCGACTGCTCGCCGGCCGCCACCGTGGCTCGGAACAGTTCGGGGAACGCACGCGGGAATTCACCCAGCCCGCTCGCCAGTGTATGGCCCTCGAGCACGCGCGCCCGGACGCCGAGCATGATGCGTTTGGGGCGCGGCTTGTCGTTTTGTTCGGCAACCGCTTGCAGCGCCTCATCGAGCGGCAGCCCGGCGCGGAACATGGTGGCAAGCTGACGGGTGATCAGTGCCAGTTCGGTGGCGCTGAGCTTGTCGCCGCCCAGTGAGAAGCCGGCGCGCTTGGTCTTCTTCTTACTGCTGCGTTCGGCCACCTCGCGGACTTCGACCGGCAGCAGCTTTTTTTCGCGCAACATCTGGCGCACGGCCCGCGCCGTGTCGCCTTCCATCAGGCCTTTCTTTTCCCGGCCGCTGGTGTCGACAGCGCGGTATTCGAACGCGCCCATCAGTCTTCCTGCGTGACCCGGACCACTTCCTCGACCGTGGTAACGCCGGCGAGCACTTTGGCGCGTCCGTCGTCGCGGATTCCGGGCGTGAGCGTGCGAGCGTGCGCCTCAAGCTGATGTTCGCCGGCGCCGTCGTGGATCATGGTGCGCATCGTATCGTCGACCCGGACGAGTTCGTAGATGCCGGTGCGACCACGGAAACCGGACTGGCTGCACTCGGCGCAGCCGCCTGGATGGTAGAACGTGTGCTGACCCGGTTCGAGTCCCAGCAAGCGCACCTCGTTCTCGGGGGCGTTGTACGGGTCCTTGCAGCTTGCGCACAGCTTGCGCACCAGCCGCTGTGCCATGACGCCGATCAGGCTCGACGACAGAAGAAACGGTTCCACACCCATATCGCGCAGTCGTGTGACGGCGCCGACGGCGGTGTTGGTGTGTAAGGTCGACAGCACAAGGTGTCCTGTGAGCGAGGCCTGCACGCCAATCTCCGCGGTCTCCCGGTCACGAATCTCACCCACCATCACCACGTCGGGGTCCTGCCGAAGGATGGCGCGCAACCCGCGCGCGAAGGTCATGTCGACCTTGGCATTGACCTGAGTTTGTCCGATGCCGTCGATGTAGTACTCGATCGGGTCCTCGACGGTCATGATGTTGCGGCTGTTGTCGTTGATGCGCTCAAGCCCGGCGTACAGTGTTGTGGTCTTGCCCGAGCCGGTGGGGCCGGTCACGAGGATCACGCCGTGCGGCTTACTGATCAGATCAAAGAAGCCCGTTTGTGTCTCTTCGGACATGCCGAGCTGTGTGAGATCGATGCGACCGGCTTGCTTATCAAGTAGCCGCATCACCACGCGTTCACCGTGCCCGGAGGGCAGGGTGGACACGCGCACATCCACGGCGCGCCCGGCAATCCGCAGCGAAATTCGACCGTCCTGGGGAACGCGTTTTTCGGCGATGTCCAGCTTCGACATCACCTTGATGCGAGACACCACCAGTGGCGCCACCGCGCGGCGCGACTGCAGCACTTCGCGCAATACGCCGTCCACGCGAAAGCGAACAACGAGCCGGTTTTCAAACGGCTCTATGTGAATATCGGACGCACCTTCCTTGACCGCCTCGGTCAGTACGGCATTGATCAACCGGATGATGGG